>JBLWQS010000190.1:0-4006 GCA_048452705.1 Acidimicrobiia bacterium | reverse complement strand
CACGACAACCTCTTTTTCACGTCCAGGTCGTCAATCGAGCTGTCTGGCGCCGACATTTCGGATAGCGCCCTCTCCTACCTGCCGCTCAGCCACATCGCCGAACAGATCTTCACGATCCTCGCTCCGGCCCAGGTCGGCTACAGCGTCGCGTTCGCTCAATCCCTTGGACGCGTTCGCGTCGACCTCCCAGAGATCCAGCCGACGATCTTCTTCGGCGTGCCATTGGTATGGACGGGCTTCGAGCGAGCGGTCCGCAAGCAGATCGACGGACTCGACGGGTACAAGCGCAGGATCGCTGACTGGTCGATGGCGGCAACACGGCGCAATCTGGCGATTCGAAACGAAGGCAGGACACCCGCCTTGTTCCGGCGGGCAGAGACTGCAATCGCGCGCCGGTTGTTCACCGATCGGGCGAAGACCGCCATGGGGTTCTCGCGTACCAAGATCGTCTACAGCGGTGCGGCATCGGCCGACCCCGACAGCCTCGCGTACCTAGCAGGTCTCGATGTTCCGATTCGTCAGGTATATGGGCTTTCGGAGGCGACCGGTCCCTCGTCGGTGACCCGCGACGGCGCAGATCGCTATGGCACGGTTGGATACCCCATGCCCGGTGTTGAGATCTCTCTTGCCGACGATGGTGAGATTTTGATCCGTGGCCGGAGCGTATTCGCGGGCTACCTCGATGATGAAGGAGCGACCCAGCAAGCTCTGCGCGATGGCTGGCTCCACACGGGGGACCTCGGGACGATTGGGCAGGACGGTCAATTGACGATCAGCGGTCGCAAGAAGGACATCGTGATCACGACGGGTGGCAAGAACGTGTGCCCTCGCGCGCTTGAGGTGCCCTTGCTGGAGGATCCGGCGATCGTGGACGCTGTCGTTGTCGGTGACGGCTATGACCAACTTGGCGTGCTTCTCGCGGTGGACGGGGACTTCGGCGATGACCAAGACGCCGCTCTCAGCCACGTCCAGTCGGTCGTGAAATCCGTCAACCAGCGGTTCGCGCGAGCCGAGCAGATCCGACGAATCGGGCTGCTTTCTCGACCCTTGTCGGTCGAGTTGGGAGAGCGATCGGAGTCCGGATACGTCCATCGCAAGGTGGTCGTCGAACACTTCGCAGACGAGGTCAAAGACCTGTACCGCTAGGCCGATACCCGCGGGTAGCATCGCTGTCCTTATGACCGATACCGAAACACCCGTCATCGAAGTCACCGAAGAAGCGCTTGCGAAGGTTCTCGAGCTGCGCGAGTCGGAGGGCATCGACGATCTTCATCTCGCACTGAGAATCAGCGGCGTCGGTGCAAACGGCTACGTGTACGAGACAGCGTTCGTTCGGGGTGGAGACGTATTCGCCGCCGATCACGTCGAGGATCACGGGGGACTCCCGATCGCCATCTCGGCGGGGTCGCTCGAAGATCTCCGGGGTGCGGTTCTCGATCTGGCGACCGCCGGGCCATCAGCCGGGCTCGTTATCCGCAACCCGAACACGCCCAGCCCGGGCCTCGGACTCGGCGGTGAGATCGAACTCTCCGGGACACCGGAAGAGAAGGTCCGGCAACTCCTCGCGGAGCAGATCAACCCGGCGATCGCTTCACATGGTGGAATCGCCAACCTCGTGTCGGTTGACGGATCCACAGCGATGCTCGAACTCGGCGGAGGATGCCAGGGCTGTGGCCTTGCCGCAGTGACGCTTCAGGACGGGATCCGGAAGGCGATCCTTGACCTGATACCGGAGATCACCGAGGTGACGGACGTGACCGATCACACAGCGGGTGCGAACCCGTACTTCTAGGTGGCAGCCTGGTGGCGGGGACGGCCCCAGTGGGGCGTCGACCCGGGCGGGCAGCCGAGCGTCGGTACCGCCCCCGCCAAGTTTCGTCAGACCGTCTCGTATTCCTGAGAGCGGTCGGGATCAATTTTGACCTTGGACTCGTTGGACGTGATGCCGGTCCGCAGTCCGGCCGCCGCAGCCATGGCGCTCCGTCCGGCTTCGGCGCCGATCCGAGGGAGCTTGGCCGAGCGACGTGAGTAGAAGGAACGTCGCACCGATTCTGCTTCCCGATCGTCCGTGATGCGACCCGCATCGGCCGGCGAATCCGAATCGAGGGAGTTCTCGAGGTCCTCGGCATCGTCCGCGTCATCGACGGCGATCGTGTCGTCAATGGGAACGATCGGTGTCGTGTCCGTCATGACGATCTCGATATCGTCCTCGACGACGGTGTCAACGTGGTCGGCGGGGGAGTCGTCGGTGTCGACATCCTCTTCCTCTTGCTCATTGGCTGAGCTAACGCCAATCGGAATGACGGCCGCGTCAACGGTTGGCTCCTCGACGGCTACAGGTTCGGGCTCGTCGTCTGCGAGTTCGTCCGATTCGGAGACGACCGGCCGGGATCGCAATTCAGATTCCATGGCGGCGATCATGCCTTGCAGTTCTTCGACTCGGATCTCGAGTTCTATCTCACGGGCGGATGGAAGATCGGCCGCCGGTGCCTTGGCTTCGACAGTTCTCAGGAGAGCACCGACCTCGGCGCGTGCCTCGGCGACGATGTCGTCGGCTTCCTTGCGTGCTTCGGTGACCACCTGGAAGGCCTGCATGCGGGCATCGGTGATGATCCCGTCACCCTGCTTCCGTCCGGCAGTTCGGGCTTCGTCCGCCTGTCGCTGTGCGACCTCAAGCATGCCCTCTTTAGTCTTGGTCGCAGCGAGGATCGTGAGGTGGACAGCCTCTTCGTGCTTCTGTGATTCCTCGAGGTCGGTTTGGAGAGATGCAATCTGGGCGGCTGCCTCGTCGAGGGTGTGATCGTTCTCGTCGATCAACGTCTCGAGATGCGATTCGACGGTTTCGGGGTCGTAGCCGCGCTTCACGGTCGGGAAGCGGTCATATTTCGACTTTGTGCGCATGAGCAATCTCCCGAAGGTGTTCCTTCAGGTGCCCGCTACCCCATCGACTGCCCACGCACAGTGTATCACCAGATACGGAGGGTAGTCAACTAGTCATTTCGTGCGTTGCCGCGCTAGTCACAAGGCCGTTGCGGCCGCTTGAACGGTCTCGAGATCCTTGAGGGCATCCTCGATGTCGGCGAGGAAACCGTCCCGGTCGCCCTGGTCCGAGGTTTCGAGCAAGTCGGCATTGTCGG
This sequence comes from Acidimicrobiia bacterium, assembly GCA_048452705.1. Classification (GTDB taxonomy): domain Bacteria; phylum Actinomycetota; class Acidimicrobiia; order Spongiisociales; family UBA5794; genus JAHEEL01. Next base: position 869 of record JBLWQS010000190.1, on the reverse strand, counting down.
CGAGGGCGATCCCGGAAGCGAAGAGCTCGGTCGAGAGCGCTTCCGGTGTGCTGATCTCTCCCTGTGCCGCATACTGGCGACCGAGGCGCAGCGCCCGAGCCTGGACCGTCTTCTTGTCCAGCGTTTCATTGGGATCGGCCTGCGCGATCACGGCGGCAACGATGCGGTAGGCCTCGAGGAACGGCATGAGGACGGCAGGACTGGTGGCGGGAGCCAACGATGCGAACACTCCTTCGAGGTCGCCGCTGTTGACACGTTCGACGCCGTCGGGGCATTCGAGGAGGAGTTCTTCGATGATCGAGTCGCGGAATCCATCGCGCCCTTCGAAGAAGAAGTCGAACTTGAGGATCGCCCGCCATCCGAAGGCCCTGGCCAGAAGCTCCTCCATTCCGGCAGTTCCATCCCTCAACATCCCGGCGACGGCGACCTCGAGGATGGATCCGTCCACGAAGAAGTGGATGATCGTGTTGCGGTAGTAGGCGGCCGCGAGATGCTGATCCTTCTCGATCACGTAGACCACGTTGGAGAGACCGTCGATGCGAGACACGACCTTGCTCGTGACGAGCTCTTCGAGGGCGACTTCGACGATCTCGGGGGTGACGTCGATTCCGGGTGCGGTTGTTGGGAGATCCCTCTGCTGCACGTAGTCGACGAACGGCTCGAGAGCGGTCACGGCTTCGTTGACGGTGAGGCCTCTCTCCGGCTGACTCAGCAGGGCGAGCGTGACAAGGCTGATCGGAGTTATCGCAGTGACGTCGTTGATCCGATTCGAGATCTCGAACGCCATCTTGGGGATGATGTAGCGACCGTGCTCGGTGGTCAGATCGGTCCCCATCGGCAGCGTGTCGCCGAGCGATAGCGGCGCCCCG
>JBLWQS010000189.1:0-4012 GCA_048452705.1 Acidimicrobiia bacterium | reverse complement strand
CGTAGCCATTCGCGGTTTCCACTCCCAGTCATAGCCCTCCCGCAGACCGGTTCGCGAAACTTCAGCATCGACCGCGAAAATCAACCAGCGTTTTCGGTAGACATTGCCGGGGGGTGCCCCTAGTTTCTGTGTTGTCACCGGGACGGGAAACCGAACCGGAGACCAACGGCCCGAAAGGGTCGGTCCGGAACCCGAAAGGGCAACGGGAAAGTCTGACCGGGTACCCCCCGAAAGGGGCGGCGCCGGCCTCGCAAGAGGCCACCGGAAGCGGCCTTCGGGCCGGGACGGGGCGGAAAGACGACTCGACGGACGGCTTCGGCCGGACGGTGAGAGCGAACGGTCGAAAGGCCGCTTGCGCCGACGGGATCAGCCCTCCGGGGCCGAGACCGCCGGAACGAGAACACCCCGAGGGGGCGAAAGCTTCCTTGGGGTTTCTCGCGTCCTGTGTCCAATCGGCCGCGCGCCTACACTCAACGACATGGCATGGCCTGAAGACGCACTCAGTCAAGACGAAACCATCGTCACCTCGTTCCGACAGCACTGGAAGCTGCTCGTCATACCGATCGCATGGTTCATTCTCGCAATGGCGATCCTGATCTTCGTGTTGACACGAGGATGGTGGACCGCAGCGAAATGGATGATCGTGCTCGTGGTGGTTGGCGCGGGCGTCTGGTTCATCGTGCGACCGATCGTCAGTTGGGCGACAACCCGCTACGTGCTCACCACCCACCGGCTCATCACGCGCAGGGGACTTCTTGCGAAGTCAGGGGTTGAGATTCCTCTGGAGCGGATCACGAACGTCAATTTCAGTCAGACCGTCTTCGAACGGATGCTCGGCGCTGGAGATCTCCTTGTTGAGTCGGCCGGCATGGGCGGGCAGAGCAAGTTCACGAACATCCCGCACCCCGATGACTTCGCAGCGTTGCTCTACAAGGTTCGAGAGGAACGCACCATGGCGCTCCAGGGTCGGTCATATGCCGCACCTGAGGCAGCGCCGGAGGCTCCTCCGACCGATGCAACGGAACGACTCCAGAGACTCAAGCAACTCCACAGCGACGGTGTGCTCACGGACGCGGAGTACGAAGAGAAGCGCGCCAAACTCGTCGACGAAATCTGAGCCGGCTTCGCCGGCGGTCGACAGACCACAGCGAACAGACCACAGCTGACAGCAAGACCAGCGCCTGAGATTCTCCTCGTCGTCTGTCGTCTGTCGTCTGTCGTCTGTCGTCTGTTGTCTGTTCCTACCGAAGCACGAAGCGTGTGACTGTCTCTATGTGATAGGTCTGTGGGAAGAGGTCCACCGGTTGTACCCAGTCGACTCTGTACCCGGATTCACCGAGGAGTGAGGCGTCACGGGCGAGCGAGGCCGGGTCACATGAGATCAGCACGATCGTCCGGGGTCCGGTCCTTGTGACGGCCGCGACGCCACCGGTGCCAAGACCCGCCCGCGGAGGATCAACAACCGCAACGTTCCACCGATCCTTGGCTGATTCAGCGACGCGTTCGAACTGGCCGAGGAGCGACCGATATCGACCGGGGATAACCTGCTCCAGGTTTCCCGTGACGGCGTCGAACGCCGCCTTACCGGCATCGATCGTCACAACACGACCGGCCGACCGGCCAACCGTCGCTGCGAAGAGCCCGACACCGGCATACCCGTCGAGCAACACATCGTCGCCCGTGACCCCGGCTGCATCGGTCACGAGGCGGACCAGTTCCTCAGCCCCTGCGGTGTTCACCTGGAAGAAGGCGTTCGACGGAACCCGGAATCGGACACCGTCGATCTCTTCCTCGAACCACGGCCGACCGTGCAGCGTGCGAATCCCTTGGCGTGACTGCGCAACGACCGACGCGTCCCACTGTTCGGCCCGTGACGGGACTCGGCCCTCGACCATGATGAGAACGTCACCCGTGTTCACACCCGATCGCAGGACGATCTTCCTGGTTCCCGCCAGATCCCCGAGCGCAGCGAAGCGTTTCGCCAATTCAGGACGCAGGAGGGGGCATCCATCGAGACCGACCAGGCGATCCGATCGGTGTTCATGGAGTGCGGGCCGCCCATCCGCTACAGAGAAGTCCATCCGGTTCCGATAGGCGTACTGCGGGCCCGGCGCGATCGTCGGCCGAACTTCCACGTCGGTCAGCCGGCCGATGTGGGCCAACTGGCCCGTCACGACCTCGTGCTTCCATTCGAGTTGGCGTTCGTAGGAGGCGTGCTGCCAGGTGCATCCACCGCAGACGGGGTAGGCGGGGCACGGCGGATCGATCCGATCCGGTGAAGCATCGAGGACTTCGACGAGCCTGCCCCGAGCCCATCGCGATTTCTCTTTGAAGACCTCGATCTCAACCCGTTCACCCGGGATCGCTCCAGCGACGAAGTGGGCCTTGCCGTCGATCCGCCCAACACCTTCTCCGCCATGAGCGATCGTATCGACAGTGAGTTCGGGCATGGGGGAACGGTAGTAGCGGAGTGTCTAGCAACGCCCACGAGCCAGGGGCCTACAAGCTGTGCATAGCCGGATATGCGCTACCCAAGTGCTCGATGGAGGAACGCTGCCATCTGACCGCGAGTGACATTCCCTTTCGGGCAGTAGCGATCGTTCGTCGGCGGATTACGGCCCTTCGTCACACCAGCGGTGCCGAGGCGGTCAGTGTCGGCTTCGAATCTCGAATCGTCATCATCCGTGAACAGGTCCCCACCGCCGTTGTCCGTGTAACCGAGCTACTACTGCCGGGGTTAGTACTCGGGTGGAGAGACTGAGATGTGAATGTGGTCTTGATGTACGCGATTGGTGAACGAGCGGCACTTGAACTCCGAGACCGATTCTTCCGTATCTCCCGCGGATTCCTCTTCAGACCCCTCTACCGGGTCCAAGTTCTCAAATATCCACGGACTTCCGATCGATGAAACGTCGTCCCTTGTGCACCACTCGGCGACGATCTTTTGCGTGGCGGATGCCTCGGCTCTGTCGTCGATGACGCGTGCATCTGCGATCCGGTATAGATCGACGGCATGCCCCGACGTGTGCCTGCTCATGTTGTCGGTTCCGAACACGTTGTACGGATGCCCGGTAGTGAGGGTCACGACGTGGTATGTCCACTGATTGCCGAGGTCCAGCATGAGACGCAGCAGATCGTTGGAGACCCATCCTCGATAGATGTCCCACCGCGCCGAGTCGCTGAGAATGATGTTGGGATGATCGACCACTGTGATTGCTAGGTTTGAGAGATCGGCCGGACGGAGCGTCAGCTCACCTCCCGCAGAAGCGAGCCCGTCGAACACCCACTCACCGTCGCTTTGCATCAAGCGGACGTCCATAGTGCGCATCACCGTATCGTCGGGCTCGTCGTCGTCGCCGAACTGTTGCCGGACAACCACCATTACCGACATCCGATCGTCGGCGAGACCGCCAAGCTGCGGGTACACAACCGTCGCTCGAGACCAGAGACCACCGTGGAAGGCAGATTGAATTGCCGCAATCAGTTCGGGGATCTGGTCGTCGGCGGTGACCACTTCCGCCGCAAGCTGTATACGAGATGTATCGGGATCGTACGTCAGCAGTCGTTGGGCGATCTGTCCGGCGATCGTCTTAGCGTCGGCGTATGGCTCCGACTCGGGTGCCACATACAGCTCCGATACCGGCGGCAGCGGAGTCGGAAGCGGCATGGTGGTCGTGGTCGTGGTCGTGGTCGATGTCGTGGGAGGCGGTAGTGGATCCTCTGTGGCCTTGTCCGTGGTGTCCCTGTCGTTCTCAAGTGTCGCCGAGAGCACAACGACTTCCCCGGGCGCGGGGCTAGGTTCGCCATTCCGGGTGGCATGCTCTCCCGCGGTTTGCACCGAGCACGCTGAGACGAGCAAGGTGGCCAACGCCGCTGCGACGATGAGAGTGCGTATCACGGGTGCCGGTACTCCTCATGCAGTTCAGAGCCGTTGCTCACTCCACGAGATGGAACGAGAAGCTCGGATTCATGTTATCTGAGATTGGGTGTTCGCGACATGGTGGAATCCGTC
>JBLWQS010000188.1:0-4061 GCA_048452705.1 Acidimicrobiia bacterium | reverse complement strand
CTAGGAGCGATGTCAGCCCCTACGACGACCGCCGCCCCGCATGCGTGAACTGCTCGTCGATCGTGACCGTGAACCGGAGCTCGACGACCGGCGGGGAGAGCGACGCCCCGACGCCATCGACCCCATCAACAGGCCGGTCATCATCGCCGTCGTGCCGGACGATCGGCTGTGATCCGGGCGCCGGTAAACGGGTGCCGGGACCCGAGGAGGTGTCAAAGACGGAGCGGTTCCGGCTGTCGAAGGTGCCGGTCGAGGTTTCACCGGCTTCGGAGGGGGAGCTTCGCCGTCGAGGAGCGCCTCCACGCTGTCGAGTCGCCAAATCGCCATGTCCAACTCCTCCGCCGTGGCGATGAGTTCTTCCGGTGAAGCTGCTCCCTCGTAGGTGTCGAGCGCCTGGGCGTACGCGCCGGTCGCAGACTCGTAAAGGACCCGGGCCGCAGGATCCGTTGACGCGGTGACTTCGTCCTCGAGGTCGATGATGTCGTTCGCGACGGCGTCGAGGCGTTTCTTGACCTCGACTCTCGCATTCTCGATCGCCTGTGCTGCATCCCGTTCGGAGGACCGCGACGACAACCAGAAGACGAGCGCCCCACCCGCGATGACGATCAGTAGGAATATCCACCCCAGCGGCAGCCCTCCGCCGCCACCCGGTTCTGCGCCGCCGACCGGTTGTCCGATGAGTGTTGCTACGAACAGTTCCACAACCTCGCTGTCCGACGACCCGTCGAGAGAGACATCGGTGGCCTCGTCCAGTTGCTCTCGTGTGTAGATGTCCCCCTCGGAACCCCATCCGACCGTCTCTGGAGCGACCACGAGAACGGTGCCCGTCCCACCCATCGTATCGAGCGTGTTCTCGGCGAAGATCGTTGCGCCGCCGGCGGGTTCGACAGCAAGAACCGCGATTGAAAGGTCTCCTCCTTCGAACCGAGCCGCAGCAACCGCGTCTTCAACGGCATCCGTATCGGCATCCGACCCGTCTTCGACGAAGAAGCCCTGGGCCTCGAGTATCGGCGCCACATCTGCGGGTTGAGCGGCGGCAACGAGGAAGACGATTGCGACGACGGCGAGCATCAGGCGTTTCATAGGGCGAGGGTACCGGCAATCGTCAAGGCGAGCGCCTACCTGCCGACCGCTGCCCGCACGAAGAACGCGACATTGGCAGGGCGCTCAGCCATTCTGCGTGTGAGGTAGGGGTACCACGCGGTGCCGTACGGCACATAGACCCGGACCGGGTGCCCATCGTCGAGAAGCGACCGTTGCAGGTTTCGACGCACGCCGTAGAGCATCTGAAATTCCCACGGCCTCGTTCGATGCTCGGCAAGCTCCTTTGTGAGGTTGATCCGTTTGTCGTCGTGCGTGGCGATCGCCGGGATGACTCCCGGAGTGGCCATCAGTCGACGTGTGAGCGTATCGAAGGCAGCGTTGACCCGGTCTTTGTCCTGATGAGCGACCTCGGCCGGCTCCGCGTAGGCCCCTTTGCAGAGTCGCACGTGTCCGCCACGCTCAACGATTCGGTCGAGATCTGCGGGTGTCCGATAGAGGTAGCTCTGAACCGCGACGCCCACGTTTCCGTGCCGGGTCTGTACCGTTTCGAACGCAGCGACGGTCTTCTCGACGTGTTCGGATTCCTCCATGTCGACGGTCACCGTGGTCCCGGCATCGGCGGCTCTGACCGCCAGGGCATCCAGAGACTCGACGGCGAGATCATCGTCGAGGCCGAGGCCGAGCTGGCTCAGCTTCACGGAAATGTTGGCATCGATGCCGCTCTCACGGATCCTGTCGAGACACGTCAAGTAGTCGTCGCGAGCGACGACGGCAGCCGGCGCATCGGTGACGTGCTCGCCGAGATGATCGAGCGAGACCTGCGCCCCTATGTCATTCAAGGACTGCGCTGCAGTGACGGCTTCGTCGATCGTTTCACCGGCAACGAAACGGAGGGACAGACGACGCCCCGCCGCAGACTCGGAGAAGAGCTTTCGGACTGATGAACGACCGGTAACGGCGAGAACGCTGCGGCCGACGAGGTTCACTCTGTGGAATCCCCAGACGCACGCTTGCCGAGTTCGCGAGATCGTCGCGCCGCTGCATGGATCGCATCCTCCATCAGCGTGCGGAACCCACCCTCTTCAAGGGAGTAGACGGCTGCGGCTGTCGTCCCACCGGGCGATGTCACGTTGCCGCGCAGACGGAACGCGCTCTTCTCGGACCCGGCAAGAAGCATCCCCGCTCCTCGCAGGGTCTGGTGGACAAGGCGCTCGGCCGCATAGTGAGGAAGCCCCTCGCGAATCGCCGCCTCAGTCATAGCTTCGGCCAGGAGAAATACGTACGCCGGACCGGTGCCGGACACGGCCGTGACGGCATCGAGCAGATCCTCGGACAACTCGATGGTTTCGCCGACGGCACCGAGGACCGCTGCGGCATCCCTGATGGCATCGGCATCAGCATGCGTACCACCGCAGTAGGCCGTCATACCCTCGTCAATAGCAGCCGGCGTGTTCGGCATGGACCGAACGATCGGGATCCCGGGCAGTTCCTTCTCGTACGAGTCGATCGTGACGCCGGCCGCGATCGAAACGACGACCTGATCTGGCACCAGAGTTTCGCGAATCGACTCCAGAAGCCCAGGAACGTCCTTCGGTTTGACCGCTACCACGATCACTCTCTTCCCGGCTGCCGCCTCGGCGGCATCAAGCGTGGCGGTGATGCCGGTGAGGAACTCGACCTCTCTGATCCGTTCGGATCGGCGGTCGGCCATAGCGAGATCGCTTGTCTCCCAGCCCGCGCGCAGTAGACCGAGACCGAAGGTCTCTCCCATCGAACCGGCTCCGAGAATGGCAACAGTCGGTTTCATGGACGCAACTCTACAACGGCCCTACGAGCCCTGGGCGCGCAGCGTCGTTGCGTAGTAGCCGGCGATGTCGTCGTTGAAGGCGACGAGACGGATCTCGTCGAGATCTCCTCCTTCACGAAGCCACGCCACCGCCGTCTCGACTATCACGCGGCATGCTTCCGCTGATGGGTATCCATAGATCCCTGCCGAGATGGTCGGCAGAGCGATCGAACGGGCATCCAGTCCTACGGCACAGTCGAGCGCCGCCTTCACGGCTTCGCCGAGCAGTGCCTCGTTGTCCTGATCGTCCCGGTACACCGGTCCCACGACGTGGATCACGTTGCAGGCACGCATGTCACCCGCCGCGGTGATGGCGGCCGTTCCCGGTCGCACGGGACCGTGCTGTTCGATCCACTCGCGGGATTGCTGATCGACGACGGGCGCTCCCGCCTGAGCGATCGCTGCAGCCACGCCACCACCGTGCGCCAGGAAGGCGTTGGCAGCATTCACGATCGCGTCCACGTCCTGTTCTGTGATGTCGCCTCGTACGACTTCGATCCGACCGGTCATCTCAGTCTCCGATCTCTACGCTCGAAGTCGGACAGATCGATCCCGTCAGCCGCTCGATCTGTGAGGCGAAGCGGTCCGCGTCACCCGTCGTGAGATAGAGCGTCGCACCGGAACCGTCGCTGGCATCGGAGTCTACGCGAACGACTTGGCGGGCGACCGCCGGAGCAGGATCGATGACGATGACACCGTCCCCGGCAACGGCCTGGATTCGATCGGCAACGAACGAGTAGTGGGTGCAGCCGAGGACGATCGTGTCGGCGCCTCGTCCGACGACATCGGTTGTGAAACGACGGATCAGGCCGTCGGCATCGTCTCCGTCTTCGATCGCTGCGGCAAGACCTGGGCACGCTCGCGCCACGACGGAGACGCCACGGGCATGGCGGTCGACGACGGACGAGAAGAGCTCCCCCTGGAACGTGGCCTCGGTGGCAAGCACGCCGATTGTCCCCCGTTGCGTGGCCCCGACGGCCGGTTTGACCGCGGGTTCCATACCGACGAACAACACCGTGGGGAACCGATCGCGCAGTTCGTGGAGTGCAGCGGCGGATGCGCTGTTGCAGGCAACAACGATGGTGGTAGCACCCTCGTCGATCAGATAGGCGCTGACCGCGAGTGCCCGTGCCCGCACAGCGTCAAGCCCCCGCTCACCGTACGGGGAGTA
>JBLWQS010000187.1:0-4066 GCA_048452705.1 Acidimicrobiia bacterium | reverse complement strand
CCCAGGGCGATCGTGACTCGCTCGCTCCCGTGGTGGAAGCAAGGGCCTTCGTCGAGCAACTCGAGGCCGTTTCACAGAATCGAGTCATCTACATGGAGTTCCCCGGGGCCCAGCACATCTTCGACCTCGGCTACTCGTACCAGTCGGCCCAGATGATCGAAGGCGTGCTGTCGGTCTTGAACGACGAGTACGCGCGTGCTCGCGATGCGAGCGACTCAGGTTTGTAGCTGTTCGTCGGTGTCGTCGGTAGGGCTGTGGTCTGGCCCTGTGAGGTACACAAGTGTGGCCTTGTGGGCGCTATCGATCTGTTCTCGGGCCTCAGAGAGTTTCCCGTACTGGAGTTTCGAGGGATCGTTGTAGCGACCTCTTTCGGCTCCGGTGGGAAGCACGTGAACGGTGGTGCCTTCGGGAACCGAGGCGACGTCCGAGGCGAAACGGTGACGTCGGGCGATCTCGAACGCGACAACGGCCACGTCCCACGGCGCCGAAGGGACCTCGAGAGCGTCGTCCACATGCCCGACATGCATGACGTAGATTGTCTTGGCGCCGAGTTCGTACGCTCGCGAGACCGGTATCGAGTTGACGACTCCACCGTCAACGAAATGCTTCCCGGCGATCTCGACCGGGGGGAGAAGACCGGGCACGGCAGACGACGCCAGGATCGCATCGATCAGAGAACCGGAGTCGAACCACTGCTCTGCGGCGTCCTCGATGCATGCGGCCACACACTGAAACGCCACGGCAAGGTCGTCGAAGGCGTCGTCGTCGACCAAGCTCTCCAGCCACTCACGCAGTTGGTCGTTGGCGTGGAGATAGGTGCGTTGGCGCACTGCTGACATGGCACGGTTCCACAAGCTCCCGGGGAATACGTCAGCAAAGTTCAGATCGATCCACGTTCGTTCGAGCATCGCGACACCGTCGGTGTTCGGGGTCCGAGCGATAACTGCACCGTTGACGGCTCCGATCGAAGTCCCGAGAACGACGTCGGGGCGTATGCCCTGTTCGGTGAGCGCCTTCAGCATTCCGACTTCGTAGGCACCGCGGTGGCCGCCGCCACCCAGTACGAAGGCAACTTCGGGTGACGTCACATCGGGACCTCCCGAGTTGCTGGGTCCCGGTGCTCGTCGATCCATGCGTCGACCAGCTCCCACTGCTCGTAGAGCCACCGGGTCTGTGCCTCAACACCGGCCGGGATATCGGCCGGTTCTACATGCCAGTAGTTCGCTTTGATCGTACGGTCGAACGGCGACCCAGCCCAGATGACGCCCATCGAAGTCAGGTCCTCAGTTCCGGTGTGAGCGACGAACACGACGTCGGCATCGGGCGCTTCCCCGATTGCGGCCAGCGCACCCGACGGATGCGGTGGAAGGAGATTGTGCAATGCTCGAGCGGCTTCCGCCTGATCCGTCATGCCGTGCCGATCCAGGCTCTCGATGGCCCGCTTCTTCCGCTTCGGCGTGTAGTTACCGCCCTCGGGGAACAGCACGAACGCGTCCTTCGGGCCCAGCCCTGACGCGGCGTCACGAACGGCCTCGAGGGCGAGCTCCCGCTGCTTCGGGTGGGGGCGAATGAATCGCATCGGGAGCCGGTGTCCCATGATGTCGAAGAACGGTGCGAATTCGAGTTCCTTCTTCCCGACGATCCGAGGATATCGGCCGAACTCGTGGAGGAGTGTTCCGGCCAGGAAGATCGAATCGCCCGGCCCGGCGTGGCGGCTGAAGACGATGACGGGGCCGTCAATCGGCGGATTCCTCGGGTGTTCGATGGTGAGGCCTAGCGCCGACTGCACTCCCCGGGACATGGCTGAGATCCACCACCCGAGTACTGCGTAGTGGATCTTCCGGAACCTCGGGTCGCGGACTTTGGCGCCGAATCCTGAGACGACCCACAGGTCGAGCACAACAATCAGACCGAGCACCTCGTAGAACATCGCCGTAACGGCGAGTCTCGTGAACCTCACCACCCTCCATCGTCCGGGAACGAACAGATCTGCCACGAAAGCCACGGCGAAGAAGATCGGGCTGAAGATCACACCGGCCAGAGCGATGACGAAAACGAGCGGGTCGAGGAACACTCGACGAACCACAATCGGTGGCATCCACATAGCTGCTCCAGGAAGGGAAAGAGCAATGATACCGCTCGTCGATGTAGACGATCGGATGACGAGCACTGCGGCGCCGCCCATGCAGAAGCCTCCAGGGACGTCCCCTGGAGGCTTCCACTGCGACGACCGGTGCATCCGACGTCGGAACCTACTGAAGCGCCTCCTGCCGAACTCCCCCTCTCGCCAGAAGCCACACCGCGAACCAAAGCTCTGCCACGACGGAGGGCACGGCAACGATCAACAGGAACACAGTCTCGTACTCCGCGTAGGAGGACAGCAGAGCGTTGGCAACGGTGTCGAACACGTATGCCGCTCCCGCAATCGCCAGCAGGATGCCGAGAACTCTCGGAGCGGAATCCGATGCGAGCAGCAGATAGCCCAGCAGCATCAGATGGATCCCGAACCCGGCCAGGCCGATGAGCCACGCGTAGTTGAACGCATTGAGTAACAGCATCACCTGGACATCCAATTGACCCGGTTCGAACGCCGAGAGGTAGCCGGCACCGCTCACCAGATCCAGAACGACGAAGAAGAAGATCAGAGCCACTCCGAGGAAGACCGTGTACACGAGCCGGAACCAGGCGGTGAGCAGCGACAGTTCCTTGTTCACGCTCTTGAAGAGAATGTAGAGCGCCCAGGCGATCACGACATCGACGATAAACACTGCGAGGAACCCGACGATCCCTGCCCGGAACAGGAACTCGGAGTCGGCGATGTTTGCGAACGTGGTCGCTGCATCGTCCGGATCGATGAGTCCCTCTCGCACGACGAAGTTGGCGAAGATCGCCAGAACGAAGATGATCAGGTAGCCGATGCCTGCGATGCGTGCGGCCACCCGCGGTGATGTTTCTGCGATGCGGCTCGTCATACGGTGACCACGGTCTTTCCCTGGGTGTGCCTCCGCCCGACGTATGCGATGGCTTCGGGGGTCTCACTCAGTGGGAATGTTCTGTCAACGACCGGCGTGACCTTCCCTTCTGTGATGAGTTCTTCGAGAGCACTCAGGTCGTCTTTGTTCGTCGACGACATGAACTGGCGCAGGCTCTGACCCACGAACGGTGACAACGCCACCGCTCTGAGCGTGCGGCCGAATCCCATGAGGAGGCGACCGCCTGATCCTCCAACGATCACCAGGGTCCCGTCGGGAGTGAGCGCTTCCCTGAGTTCTGAGATCGAGCGATTCCCGGCCATGTCAAGGATCACGTCGTAACGCTGTCCGCTCTCGGTGATGGTCTCCTGCGAGTAGTCGATGACGTGGTCTGCACCGATGGATCGGACCATGTCCACGTTTCTTGTGCTGCACACACCGGTCACTTCGGCACCGAACGCCTTGGCGATCTGCACGGCGAACGTGCCCACGCCCCCGGACGCACCGATGACCATGACCTTCTGCCCGGGCTTCACCTCCGCCTGATCGCGAACGGCCTGGAGAGCGGTGAAGCCAGAGATGGGTACGGCCGCTGCTTGCTCGAATGTGGCGTTGGCCGGCTTGAGAACCAACGCGTCTTGGGAGACGGACGCATACTCCGCGAAACCCCCCGTGCCGAATCCGAATACCTCATCACCCTGATGGAACTGCACCACGTTCTTGCCGACTGCCTCTACGAACCCTGCGAACTCTGTTCCCGGCACAGTGATCTTCGGCTTCCGGAGCCCGTATCCCATGAGACGGATCAGGTACGGCACGCCGCTCGTCACCAGCCAGTCACCGATGTGAATGCCGGTCGCCTGGACACGAACGAGGACGTCGTCATCCCCGATCGTCGGCATATCGATCTCTTGGAACCTGAGGACGTCCTCGGGTGCCCCGTACTCCTCTTGTGTGATCGCTTTCATCGTGTTCTCCCTCTCCGTAGTGAGACCGGCCCAACGGAGGGCCGGTCTGATCCTCATTGTCTCGATTCGTACACTGTAAGTGTGTGGTGTAACCTACCCATACGTCGTAAGGCTGTCAAGGGGGAA
>JBLWQS010000186.1:0-4068 GCA_048452705.1 Acidimicrobiia bacterium | reverse complement strand
TCGTCAGAATGTGACAATGAACTACGGGATGACACGGCAATATACCCTAATGCCAGCCGAGCGGGTTTCAAGTACTGTGGTACTCATCCGTACGGGATTCGCACAGGAGGCGTAGTAATGGCCGTTGAGGTGCGCAAAGTCGTACTTGAGAGCGTTGGTGATGCATCTGGTCTGGCATCCCTGATCGATGAAGGCGTGTTCGACGCCGACGGCGTTATCGCCGTTGTTGGCAAGACCGAGGGCAACGGTGGCGTCAACGACTTCACCAGGATCATCGCCGATCAAGCCTTCCGCAAGGTGCTGATGGAGAAGGGCACGAGGCCCGTCGATGAGGTCGATGCGGTTCCGATGGTCTGGTCCGGCGGCACGGACGGCATCTTGTGCCCCCATGCCACCATCTTCGCCAATGTCGAGGACGATGGCCCTGTGTCAGACGAGCCTCGCCTCGCCGTCGGCTATGCGATGAGTGAGGTCATCCTCCCCGAGGACATCGGCCGACCCGCCATGGTCGCGAAGGTAGCCGAGGGTGTGCTCCGTGCGATGAAGGAAGCCGGAATCGAAGACCCGGCCGACGTTCACTACGTACAGACGAAGACACCCCTCCTCGTCATGGACACCATCAACGATGCGAAGGAACGCGGTCATACGGTCTACACCGAGGATCCCCTCGAGTCGATGAACGTCTCGAACGGAACGTCCGGGCTCGGCATCGCTGTCGCCCTCGGAGAGATCGACATGCCGACGGCCGAGCAGATCGGGCATGATCTGAGCCTGTTCTCCTCGGTTGCATCCTGCTCGTCGGGTGTCGAACTCGACCAGGCGCAGACCGTTGTCGTCGGCAACGTTCGCGGCGCAGGCGGCCGCTACCGCATCGGCCACGACGTGATGAACGACGCCCTCGACCGTGAAGGCGTGTACCGGGCGATCCGAGACGCCGGTCTCGATCTCCCCGAACGTGCCAACTCCGATGATCTCGACGGCAAAGTCGCCAACGTCTTCGTCAAGTGCGAAGCCGACCCGACGGCACGTCTTCGAGGCCGCCGCCAGGTCGCCCTGGACGACTCCGACGTTCATCACCACCGGCACATCAAGGCCGCGGTCGGCGGCGTCGTTGCAAATGCCGTCGACGATGCCGCGGTGTTCGTTTCCGTCGCAGCCATCCACCAGGGCCCGAGTGGCGGTGGACCGGTTGCCGCGATCGTCGATCTCGGATAGCAGTAGATGACCGCTCCAGCGGTCCAGACTCGCTCCACCCCGGTATCCGTTCGGATGCCGGGGGTGGCGAGCACTGCGATCCGCGATGCGCTTTCTGAACCCCAAACACCGGCGACGGTGCTTGGATCTGCGAGCCACGCCGTCTGGCTGTTCGTGGATGGCGACGTGATCGTCGTGTCGACCCGCGATGCAACACGACTCCCCAACGGAGTTGAGATAGCGGCCGACTCGGACGCAGACGTCTTCCGCACCGTGCATCACGGCGCACCGGCCACCGTCGGACTGGGCCAATTGCTCTTTGAGAGACTGACGATCGACGTCGTGCGTTGGTGGGATCCCCGGCCCATCCTCAGACGAACCTCAGCCACACAACTCACGGCGGCGATCGCCAGCCTGCCGGGGACTGTGCCTGACCTGGAGTCCCAACCGCTCTCTGCCGCCCTATCAGCGGGATCAGCCACCGCGATCGTGGGCGCGGCGGAGTCGTTGATCGGAAGAGGACCCGGACTGACTCCCGAAGGCGACGACTACCTCGCGGGTGCTCTCGCCGCAACCCGCACGCTTGGCGATGCGCTGGGCAGAGACGAAACAGCGGCGATGCTCGATTCGCTCGCCGACCCGCTCAAGCGACTTGCGCGAATTCGAACCACGACATTCTCGGCCGCCCTGATCAGCCATGCCGTCGACGGTCGGGTTGCGGCACCCGCCGGATCCCTGCTGCGGGCGCTCACCGGTCGGGGTGACATTGCCGACAGCTACGAAGACCTCACCCATGTTGGTCACACATCGGGACCGGCACTTGCCGCTGGCATGATCCTCGGTGCCCGTTCACTTCTTCAATCTCAACCGCATTCCAACGGAGGTAAGCGATGATCTCTCGCGTCGAGATTCACCCGGGCCGCTATCACGACTCGGTCAGACTCATGCAAGCCAGCAAGGCCCTCCAGGGGGTCGAAGGCGTTTCCGATGCGCTCGTCGCCATGGCGACCGAACTCAACCTGAGTCTCCTTGCGGACATGGGGTTCGACATGGACACGGTGACCGGTGTCGGCCCCAACGACCTTCTCCTGGCTATCCACGCTGAGAGCGAGGATGCGATCGCAGCCGCTCATCGCGCGCTCGAGGAGGCGCTCACTCCCAAGATCGTTCGCTCCGGCGGACTCGACGCCCCGGACGCGAAGACCATCGGGACGGCCGCCAAGATCAACGGAGCCGACGTTGCCCTGCTCTCGGTTCCCGGCGAACACGCATTCGTCGAGGCGATGGAAGCCCTCCAGGACGGTCTGCACGTCATGATCTTCAGCGACAACGTGCCGATCTCCCAGGAGATCACGCTCAAGAAGTACGGGTTGGAGCACGGCCTTCTCGTCATGGGGCCCGACTGCGGTACGACGATCGTCAACGGCCTCGGCCTCGGATTCGCCAATGCCGTCCAGCCGGGTTCCGTGAGCATGGTCGGTGCATCCGGCACCGGCATTCAGGAGATGTGTGCGCTGCTCGATGACGCCGGAGTCGGAATCAGACACGCGCTCGGCACAGGCAGTCACGACCTCTCCGAAGACGTCGGTGCCTCATCGACGCTGCAGGCACTCGAAGCGCTCGACACTGACCCGGGCACCGAATTGATCGTCATCATCTCGAAACCGCCCGCTGCGCCGGTTGCGGAGAAGGTCCGCCGCGTTGCCGCAGAGTGCGCAACGCCGGTTGTGATCACCTTCATGGGAGAAACGACGCTTGAACAGGGGGCCGGAGAGGTGCTCGACACGCTCGGTCTGCCACGACCGACCTACGAATCATGGGAGGCGGAGAATCAGGACCACCGACCCGGTTCGGTACGCGGCCTGTTCTCCGGCGGGACGTTGCGCTCCGAAGCCCGTCACGTAGCAGGGCCCCTCCTCGGCGAGATCGGAACGCGCGAAGAAGACGATGGGCATACGTTCATCGACTACGGCGACGACGAGTACACCCAGGGCCGGGCACATCCAATGATCGATCAGACCGTACGGATCGAGCGGCTCGCAGCAGCGGGCCAGGATGAATCGGTCGGCGTTGTGCTCATGGACGTGGTACTCGGATACGGGGCCAATGCGAACCCCGCCGCCGAACTCGCTCCGATCGTGGAGCGGGTGGTCGGCGCAGGAGCAGCAGTCGTCGTGTCACTCTGTGGAACGAAGGGAGATCCACAGGGTCGCGACGCTCAAGCCAGGATGCTCAACGAAGCGGGAGCGTCGGTGTACCTCTCCAACGCGGCGGCGGCAATCGAGGCGGCACGCCTCGCGACGACAAGGAGTTCATCATGAGTGACCTCAGCCAACTTCTCGACACCGAACCGGTTGTAACCACCGCAGGAACAGACATGCTCGCGGCGTCGATCGAGGAGCAGGGTTCCGCCGTCGAGCGCGCCGACTGGCGTCCGCCGCATGAGGGGACCGAGGAGGCGCTCAACGTTCTGTTCTCCGACGACCGGATGCGAGACGCGAACGAGATCGCTATCGGGCGGATGCTCGCCGTACGCCCGCAATTCGTTGGCGTCAAGGTTGCCAGAGACGTCTTCCCTGGCATGACCGATCGGACCTTTCTCCACGCCGGTCCTCCGCTCGAGTGGGAGCGAGCCAGTGGACCGATGAGGGGAGCGATCATCGGCGCCATGGTCTACGAGGGTCTCGCCGATGACCCAGACGACGCAGCCATCAAGGCCGCTCGGGGCGACATCGAGTTGTCTCCTTGTCACCACCACGGGGCGGTTGGACCGATGGCAGGTGTGACGTCTCCCTCGATGCCGGTGGCCGTGGTCACCGACGCAGCCGGCGAGGGTGTGTCCTACTCGACGCTTAACGAAGGTCTCGGCAAGGT
>JBLWQS010000185.1:0-4072 GCA_048452705.1 Acidimicrobiia bacterium | reverse complement strand
GCGGCAGGAGCAGGACTCGGCATCGCCTCGGTCATCTTCTGGCGCTGGGATCGCTGGGCGATGAGCGGAGCGATAGAAGCCTCTACTGTCGTTGAGGCGTGAATCCGATCATCGGAATCGTCACCCGTCGGTGAACACCTGATTCTGAACCAAGTCGAAGCCACCATCGGCCCCCATCTCATACGCCTCCATCGGGGGGCAGGCACAGATGACGTGTCGATCTCCGAAGGCGTTGTCGATCCGACTGACCGGCACCCAGTACTTGTCCCTGCGGAGGCTATCCACCGGATATGCGGCCGTCTCCCGTTCGTACGGGCGATCCCACTCGTCCGAGACAAGACCTTCCGCCGGATGCGGGGCACGGCGCAACACGCTCTCCTCGACGGCGACCGACCCGGAGGCAACGGCGTCGATCTCGCCCTTGATCGCAGCCATTGCATCGCAGAAGCGATCAAGTTCGAACTTTGACTCGGACTCGGTCGGTTCGATCATCAACGTCCCCGCTACGGGGAACGACATCGTTGGAGCGTGGAATCCGTAGTCGATGAGGCGTTTCGCCACGTCCTCGTTCGTGACACCCGTGTCGTGCTGGATGGCACGGATGTCGATGATGCACTCGTGGGCGACGAATCCGTCGTTGCCCGTGTACAACACCGGGTAGAGCGGAGCGAGGCGGGCGGCGACGTAGTTGGCGTTGAGGATCGCCATCTCCGTGGCCGATCGGAGACCCGACGCACCCATCATCGCGATATACGCCCAGGAGATGGGGAGCACACCTGCCGAACCCCACGGCGCGGATGCAACGGCACCGATACCGTCCTCGTGGCCCGGCATGTTCGGGATGAGTGGATGACCGGGCAGGAATGGAGCGAGATGCGCTTTCACGGCGACCGGACCGATACCGGGACCGCCGCCCCCGTGAGGAATCGCGAACGTCTTGTGGAGATTGAGGTGGGAAACATCGCTGCCGAAAGCACCGGGCTCAGCGATTCCGACCATGGCATTGAGGTTCGCACCGTCGAGGTAAACCTGTCCGCCGTGTTCATGGACGATGTCACACACATCGACGATGGAGTCCTCGAAGACGCCGTGTGTCGACGGGTAGGTGACCATGATCGCCGCGAGCGCGTCGGCGTGCTCCGCCGCCTTCGCCCGCAAGTCATCCACGTCGATACTTCCATCATCACTGGTCTTCACGACAACGACACGCATCCCTGCCATCGTTGCCGACGCAGGGTTCGTACCGTGGGCCGATGCCGGGATGAGGCACACGTCACGGTGCCCCTCGCCCCGGGACTCGTGATACGCACTGATCGCGAGAAGGCCGGTGAACTCACCCTGCGCACCCGAGTTGGGCTGCACCGACACGGCTTCGTACCCGGTCAGATCTGCAAGCCAGCGTTCCATGTCTGCGATCAACTCGAGGTAGCCGGTTGCCTGGTCGAGTGGCACGAACGGATGGATCTCCGAGAACTCAGGCCACGTGATGGCTGCCATCTCCGCGGCGGCGTTCAGCTTCATCGTGCACGACCCGAGGGAGATCATCGACCGATCGAGGGCGATGTCCCGATCCTGGAGACGGCGGAGATAGCGCATCATCTCGGTCTCAGACCGATAGGCGTGGAACACGTCATGTTCCATGAACCCGGTCGTGCGTCCCAACGCTTCGGGTATCCCCGACGGTGCCGTGTCAACAAGCACTTCGGCGTCGGCGTCCACACCGAAAACCTCGAACAGGGCGTCGACGTAGTCGACGGTGATCGTCTCATCGAAGGTCACACCAACCGTTGCAGCGTCCACCGGACGCAGGTTGATCCTTCGGTGCCTCGCTCCTGCGAGTGTCTCCTCGGCGTCGGCGACTTCGACCGTGATCGTGTCGAACCAGGAGTCGTTTCGCACCGTTACCCCGGCCGACCGGAGCCCAGCGACGAGCGCGTTGGCAAGTCGGTGGATGCGAGTGGCGATCCGGGTCAGGCCATCCGGTCCGTGATAGGCACCGTACAGACCGGCCATGACGGCGAGAAGAACCTGAGCGGTGCAGATGTTCGACGTCGCCTTCTCGCGACGGATGTGCTGCTCGCGAGTCTGAAGGGCAAGGCGCAGAGCGATGCGTCCGTCGGCATCCTTCGAGACTCCGACCATGCGGCCGGGGAGCTGCCGCTTGTACTCATCCCTGGTGGCCATGAATGCTGCGTGGGGCCCACCGAACATCATCGGCACACCGAACCGCTGAGAACTGCCGACCACAGCATCGACGTCGAACTCCCCGGGCGGGGTAATCAACGTCATCGCGAGGAGATCAACAGCAGCCACGACCAGAGCACCCGCTTCATGGATTCTCCCGACCGCCGCGGCGTGATCGCCGATCGTCCCGTGGGTGCCCGGATACTGAATGAGGGCTCCGAACACGCGGTCCGGGAGATCTCCGTGCGGGTCCCCGACAACGACTTCGAGGCCGAGGGGAAGGGCCCGGGTCTTGACGACCTCGATCGTCTGGGGGTGGGTCGCTTCGTCCACGAGGAAGACGGGACCCGAGCGTCGGTTCACGCGCTTGAACATCGCCATCGCCTCGGCGGCTGCGGTGCCTTCATCGAGGAGCGAAGAGTTCGAGAGATCCATACCCGTCAGATCCGACACCATCGTCTGGAAGTTCAACAGCGCCTCGAGCCTCCCCTGTGAGATCTCCGGCTGGTACGGGGTGTATGCCGTGTACCAACCGGCGTTCTCGAGCACGTTGCGCTGAATGACCGCAGGAAGAATTGTTCCCGTGTAGCCCATGCCGATCAGGGAGGTGTATCGCTCGTTCCGATCCGCGAGCATGCGCAGCCGGGCAACTGCCTCGTGTTCGGCCATGGGGCCGGGAAGATCATGTTCATGCTTGGTCCTGATCTGCGGGGGAACGGCACGATCGATCAGGTCATCCATCGATGCGGCACCAACGGCCTCCAGCATCTCCGCCACGTCGGTAGTCGACGGTCCGATGTGGCGGAATAGGAAGTCTCCGGTAGGTCCAAGTTCCTGGAACGGTGTGTCCGTCATCGGCTTCTCCTCAGTCGGGGCGCGACGCTTCGGTCGCCCCATCTGTCGGATGACCTGAGAGATTCACCGCCTCAGCGGCTTTCCCCTTCGGTGAGGGTCGTGACCCTGCTCTCCAGATGTGCCTCGCCCCGCGGTCCGGGTGCCTGCGAGATTGCCGGGGTGGTTGCTCCTTCGGCGCGACCTGGGTCGCTCTCCCGCGGGGGTCGATGGCACGCCGATCGTACCATCTCGCACGTGCTCCCCTCCGAGATGCCCTAGTCGCGGACGAGTTGAGGTGCGAGACTGAAGGTGAAGGAGGTGTCGAATGGTGTCTCACATTCTGGTTGCGGTCGATGGCTCCAGCCATGCCGAACGGGCAGTTGAGTTCGCCGCGGATCTCGCCGTCAGGTACGAGGCCGATCTCACTGTCTTGAACGTCGTCTCCTATGCGTCAACGGTTCCGCTCGCCCTTGGTGCGTACGCCGAACTTGAAGGCCTCTATGCGGAATCCCGTACGGTGCTTCAATCGGCGGGCGAGAAGATCGTCGAGAGCGCTGCCGACAAGGCCCGTGGCCTCGGTGTCACCAAGGTGTTGACCGCGGTGGAGTTGGGATCCCCGGCACAGACGATCTGCGAAACAGCGAAGGCGATCGAAGCCGACATTGTTGTCATGGGGCGTCGCGGTCTCGGAGACTTCTCCGGACTGTTCCTCGGCAGTGTGACCCACAAAGTTGCACATACGGCGGATTGCACGGTCGTCACGGTCAAGTGAAGGAGATTCGATGAGTCCGCTCCCACAAACGATCGTGTGTGTCGAATGCGGTGGAACCGCCCACCTGCTGACCGCCTTCCCACCGGATGACCCGCCGATGCCGGGCGACGTCGTTGCATACCGGTGCGCCGAATGTGTGGACCGGTTCGACATCGTGGTCGACGAAGCAGACATGGAAGAGGACGACGACGTATTCAGTAGTCAGTAGTCAGTAGTCAGCGAAGTGTCGTTCGTCTTGCTGTTGTCTGTTGTCTGTTGTCTGTCCCCTGCCCTCTCGGACTC
>JBLWQS010000184.1:0-4081 GCA_048452705.1 Acidimicrobiia bacterium | reverse complement strand
CTGGCGACCCGGTGTCGTTCGTGTCTAGAGCCAGGATTATCCGTGTCCTAGGTACAAACGAGGGGTGAGGGCTCAGGCGGGGGGTTCGCCGTGGAGATCTGTGTAGAGATCGATCGCTTCTTCGAGGTAGTTGACGCCGCAGACGAGCGCGACCGACGCATAGGCCGAGCATTCGCCGGTCTTCACATAGGCGTAGGCGCGCTCCGCCATGTCATCCATCAACTCCTGGTGTGGGCGCTCATCCGGCTCAACCGGAAGAACCTCCATCGTCGCTGCATGGACTTCAGGGTTCCACTCCCGAAACTCCGTCGCAACCGTGGCAGCTTCGATGACGAGTTCCTCGCCCATCGCTTTGACCACATCCATGATCGTCGGAACGCCGCATGAGAGACCTAGGTCGATCCGCCGAGCCCCTTTGGGGACACGGAGTCCTGCGTCGGTGAGCACGATGATGTCGCCGTGTCCGGCTGCGGCGATGAGATCCAGCAGTTCGGGGTGGAGGATGCCACGCTGCTTCATGTCTTCTCCCTAACGCTTGGGTGTCTGCACGAATGTGCTCTATTGGACATTTGTGCGTGAGCCGATGATACTCCGCACTTATGGCTGAGGACACTACCCGACAAGACCTGGCGATCCGTGTTGCATGGCTCTATCACGATCGGGAGCTCACCCAGCAAGAGATCGCCAATCGACTCGGTCTCTCACGATCCACCATCAGCCGAGTTCTTACCGAAGCGGAACGAGACGGGATCATTCGGGTCGTCATCACCCAGCCACTCCCCGAAGCTGCACGGCTCGCTGAGGCCTTGATCGAGAGGTACGAGCTCGCCGGCGCGATCGTCGGAGTCGCACTCGATGGTGAGTCCCCCGCTCTCGCGGCCGCTATCGCAACGGCTCGCCGGCTCGAGAGCATCGCAGCTTCGGGCTCGGTAACGATCGCCGCAGGGTGGGGCCGCACGATCGCTCTCTCGGCCAGCGAGACTCGTCCGATTCCCACATCGGAGGTCATCCTCGTCGACGCGTTCGGCCACACGACAACGGATGACACGACGGCAGCGGTCGAGGTCACGAACACGTTGGCGCGCAAGTTCGACGCTCGCGTGATGCATGTGCCCTCACCGGGTTTCGCCCCATCGACCGAGATCGCAGGAACGTTCCTCTCATCTCCCCCGGTCGCCCGAGCACTCAAGAAGGCTCGTTCGGCCGACGTCATCCTCGTCTCGGTCGGCATCATCGGTTGCGAGTCGCTCCTCGTCGCTGAAGGCTTCATGACTGAAGAGGCGATGACCGAAGTGACGGATGCCGGCGCCGTCGGCGAGGTGTTCGGCTGGTACTTCGATGCCGACGGCAACAGCGTCGCCGCACCGACCCTGCACCCGATCGCCCTGACCCTCGACGACCTGCGGAAAGCCTCGAGAGTGATCGGCGTCGCCGGAGGCGTCGAGAAGGCGGAAGCGATCCGAGGCGCCATCGCGGCCGGGATCCTCGACGAGCTGGCGATCGACGAAACGCTGGCAGAAGAACTGCTGCGCGACGAGCCGCCTTCGGCGGCGTAGTCCGTAATTCCGTAGTCCGTAGTCAGTAGGGGTACTGCTCCGTCTTGCTCACAGCTCACAGCTATCCGATTGCTGCGCGGAAGGCTTGGGCGTTCTCTCTCAGGGTTCCGCCACGGTGAAGGTCTCCGCCGATGAGGAGAACCACGTCTTTGCCATAGAAGTCGAGCATCTCTTCGGTCCGGTCCATGGTCATGCCGCCGCCTGCGGCGGGCCATATCGGGTTGATACCTTCGATCGGTTTGAGGCAAGAAGCTGAGATCTCGGAGCATGCCTCGGGGCTGAAAGAGAACCGACCACCGAAGTTTGGGAAGATCGACACGTCGGCACCTGCGAGTCGCATCAGTGTCCCGAAGAGAACGCCGTGGGCGATGCCGCCAGTCGTAGACGAGACGAATCCACCGAGCAGGGCAGGGTGGCCCATGATCGGAACTGCAACGTCATCCCGCATGGCGACATCTCGCATGAAGTCGAACCCGGTGATTCCCGGCAAGATGAGCAAACCGCCGACACCCGCGTCGACGGCAATCTGGACTCGTTCGTCGAGCAGGCCATGCGGAGCGTTGATGCTCGGCATGTACACGGAGTTGAACCCGGTCTGCTCGTTCGCTCGCCGCACAGCGTCCGAGCACGCTCGCACCCGCGCCCCGAAATCTGCGAACGGCTGGTTCGCCAGGCTGTGGTCGTCCTTGATCATGTCGATGCCGCCAAGGGCCAGTTCGTACGCCAGGTCGGCGAATCGCTCCGGAGAGAATCCCATGGGCTTGAGAGCCGTCGCGAGGAGCGGTCGTTCCGGAGCGTCGAACATCTCACGGAGTCCGTTGATCCCGAATCGGGGACCGCCGAGGGTTTCCGACAGGCTGCGTGGCACGGTCAGATCGACGAGCTTGACTCCCGGCAGCAGGCTGCTGTTCCCGAAGAGCACATTGAGGAGTTGCGGGAGTTCGAATCCGGTTGTCTCGATCGCGTAGCTGACCTCAACCCTCACCGTCTCGGACCCCACCTCGTCGAACGAGTCGATCCGGCCGATGATCTCCTTCCGGATGTCGTCGTCGGGTACGAGATCTGCGGGGAACTCGATCGTCTGCTCGACACACAACGCCTCGGCACGCGCCCCGGCGTCCGATATCGGACCGGTGAACTCGTAAGCCGCTCGGAGACGTTCCCCGGAGACGACGAGAGCGGTCGGCTCCAGCATCAAAGCCCCTCAGCCTTCGCGAGACTGTGCGTGGCTTCGACCCTGGCGGCAGCGAGGTCGTCATCGGTGATGCCGGTGGCCATCCCGGTCAGATCCTCGATACCGGCGACCAATGCGGCAGCGTCGAGGTTGTACTCCTTCATCAGATAGGCCTTGCTGGCACCGTGCGCGTAGGTGTCGCGTAGTCCGAGCCTCAGCAGACGCTTCCCGGATCCGGCTTCGGCCATCTTCTCGGCGACGGCCGAGCCGAGACCACCGATGATCGTGTGGTTCTCGAGCGTGACCACTCCGAATCGGGATCGTTCGATCGAGTCGACAATCGCTGGATCGTCGAACGGTTTGTGTGTGGAGACATGGAGGTGTCGCATCCCGACGCCGGCGTCGGCCAGCGGCTTCGCTGCCCGCATCGCTTCTTCCGTCGTGATTCCTGCCGTGATGACGACCAGATCGTCGCCATCGCTGAGCACCCTGGCCTCGTTGAGTCGCATCGGCTCGTCCTTGGGGAAGAGCCGCGGTACCTCGCCTCGCAGCATCCGGACGTAGACAGGTCCGTCGACACCGTGTGCGACGTCGAGAACAGATTCTACCTCGGTGGCATCACCCGTCTCGAGAACGGTCACGTTGGGAGTTGCACGCATGATCGAGACGTCCTCGATGGCCTGGTGGGTAACGCCACCCGGTGTCGTGATCCCAGGCAGGAATGCGATGAACTTCACCGGGAGGTTCGGATATGCGATCGACATGGCGAGCTGGTCGTACGGCCGGCGGTAGATGAACACGGCGAACGTGTGGATGTAGGGCACGTAGCCCTCCCGGGCGAGGCCGGAGGCGAAGCCCATCATGTTCTGTTCGGCCATGCTCATCCCGAAGAATCGATCGGGGTAGGTATCCCTCCACTTACCGACTTCGCTCGAGTTGGTCAGATCAGCGGTGAGGACGACGACCTCGGGCTTGTCCTTCGCCCAGGAGATGAAGTTCTCGACGTGGGGGCGTTTGACGATCTCCATGTCAGCTCACCATCTCCTCGTAGACGGCCTGGTATCGCTCCCGTTCCTCGTCGGACGTGAATCTCAGATAGTGCAGCAAGGGGGCACGCTCCTCGAAGATCGGGAGGCCCCGCACGGGGTCGGTGAGTGCCATGACGAAATGCGGCTTCCCCGTCTCTGCGCTCATCGCCGCGTCGAGGGCGTCGAGGTCGTGTCCGTCGACCTCGACTGCGCTTGCTCCGAAAGCCCGGATGCGTCCCGTGAGAGGGTCGACGTACGCCTCGGCGTCCATGCAGCCATCGCACTGCTGCCCGTTCACGTCGACGATGACCTTGAGGTTATCG
>JBLWQS010000183.1:0-4101 GCA_048452705.1 Acidimicrobiia bacterium | reverse complement strand
CCTCCCGTCAGCGCCTGGGGGCGCTGCCACCCTCCCCTGAGGAGAGGGAAGAGGTACCGAGTACCACCCACAGCCTCCCGGTCGTGGGTCCGGGCCAGGTCGCTGTGCTCGCCGGTGAGCCGGGGCTCGGGATGACCCGGCTGGGGCTTGTCATGCTCTCCGGATACACCGGAGGGACGGTCGCATATCTCGACGTACGCGGATGGTTGAGCCCTGTCGCGGCATGGGAAGTTGGGATCGAACCCGACCGTTTGGTGATCGCACGCTGCCGTGAGGTCGTCCGATGGGGGCGGGCCGCCGCAGCGCTCCTCGACGGTGCAACGGCGGTGCTTGCCGAGGTCCCCGCCGGGGTGAAGGAAGCATCGATCAGGAAACTCGCAGCGCTTGCCAGGAATCGGGGGACACCCCTCTTGCTTCGCCCCATCGACCGCCCGGTGCCGACCGGCGTCGCCCATCTGGTGCTCGAAGCTCGCGAGACCACGTGGACGGGGACCGTGGATGGGCACGGTCGAATCGAGCAGAGGAAGACCCGGATCACCGCTTCTGGAAAGGCCATGAAGGGGATGACCCGGACGATCGAGATGGAGGACGATGGCTCGAACGCTCTGCGTGTGGTATCCGGAGTGGCCGCTGCGGAGACCCGGAGCGCCGCAGGATGAACCCGGCCAGGCGGTAGGAACCGACGGTCGGGTCGAGGCGGTGAACGCTGCGGCGTACGCTGCCGGGATCTGCCGCGGAATGCGAAGGGGAGAGGCAGAGGGGATCTGTCCCCAGGTCGTGACGATCGAACGAGATCATTCCGCAGAGATGATCGCATTCGAACGGGTCGTTGCCGAGATCGAGGTTCTCATCCCGAAGGTCGAGGTCGTCGAACCCGGGTTGGTCTTCGTCCCCGTGTCCGGAGCCGTCGGCTACTACGGCGGTGAGAGGCCGCTTGTTGAGCGCGTCGTGAAGGAGATCGATCGGGTGGCCGGAGACGGATACCGGATTGGTCTCGCCGACGGCCCATTCGCGGCGAAACATGCCGCTGCTGCAGCCACCGGGGATGCTCCGGTTTTCATCGTCGAGGACGATGCGTCGTTTCTCGCGTCGCTCGATATCTCGGCGATCGGTCGCGAGGAGGTGGTAGCGACGTTCCGCTGGCTCGGGATCACGACGCTCGGTGAACTCGCCCGCCTTCCCGGCAGCGCCATCGCCTCCCGTTTCGGCGCTGTGGGGATCGATGCACATCGTCTGGCTTCCGGCAGGGATCGCCTCCCGGATCCTCGGGACCTCCCTGTCGATCTAGCTGTTGTCGAGCGGTTCTCACCTCCGATCGAAGATCTCGAGCAGGCATCGTTCGTCGCGCGTGCGATGGCAAGCCGACTGATCGAAGCTCTCGCATCCGTTGGATCAGCGCCGTTCCGGATCATGATCGAAGCAGAGGCGGTGGATGGCACAACCCGGTCGCGAACGTGGAGAAGCGCGGATCCGCTCGATGATCGGGCGATCGCCGAGCGGGTGAGATGGCAGCTTCGCGCGTGGGTCGACGGTGTCGGGGCGGGTATTCATGGTGGTCTTGCAGCGCTGAGGATCGAACCGGCCGATCTTTCGGGGATGGGCCGGCAACTCGCCCTGGGAGAGGATGCACGCGCTGCCTCCGAGACACATCGTGCGCTTGCTGAGGCCCAGGCGATCGTGGGTCTGGACGGGTTGCTTCAGGCTCATCCACAAGGAGGACGCGAACCGGCTGATCGGGTCGCGTGGCATCGGTGGGGGGAGACGCCGGTGCGGACACGGGATCCGGAGGCGCCGTGGCCTGGACGGGTGCCAGGGCCATCGCCGGCACTCGTGCCGCCGGATCCGCAACCGTTCCATATCGAGTGGGACGGAGGGATGCCGGTGCGGGTTCGGCTTGGAAGCCGGTGGGTGACGGTCCGGTCTTGGGCCGGTCCGTGGCGTCGCGTCGGGCGCTGGTGGAAGGGAGAGGATCCGGGTGACCAGTACCAGATCGTCACGTCAGCCGGCGCGTTTCTCTGCGAGATCAAGAACGACCAGACCTGGTTGGTGGGGATCTATGACTGACCTTCGGTGTATCGAGTACTGAGTACTGAGTACTCCCCATTCCCTACTCAGTACTCGGTATCGCGAAGCTCTTCGTAGACCGCGCCCATGTCTGCTCTCAACTGGTCGGTCACCTTGCGGATGTCGCCCGACTCTATGTCGGCGCTTGGGACCGGGGGGAGGATCTTGACCCGAGCGCGACCCGGGTAGATCAATTTCGATCCCGGGGGGTTGATGTCGAACGATCCGGAGATGACGACCGGCAGAAGGTCCGCTTCGTTGTCGCGAGCGATTCTCACCGCGCCGGTGTGGAAATCGGCCATGTCCCCGGTCCGGCTCCGCGTTCCCTCGGCGAAGACGATGAGCGAGTAGCCGCGACGATACGTCTCGCGTGCCGCTGCGCTGATGGCTTCTCGAGTCGATCGGACGCCGCCTCGGTCGACCTTCACGATGCCTGCCGTATCCATGCCCGGTCCAAACACCGGAATCTTGTACAGCTCTTTCTTCGCCAGGAACCGGATCGGCGTCGGGATCGCGCGGAACAGAACGGGGATGTCGAAGTTCGAGATGTGATTCGAGACGACGACGTACCGCTGATCCGGATCAACGTGTTCGCTACCTTCCACCGCTATCGCGACGGGAGGAATCCGAAGAAACCTCTGGGCCCACGTCTGGAGCGTTTGTTCGATCTTCGGGGAATCTCGGTTCCGTCTTCCAACCCAGACCACGTGTGCTGCTTGAGCGATCGTGTAGACGAAGAAGAGAGGGACGAGCACGATCGTGCGGACGGCGGCGCTGAGTGTTCGAACCATGGCGGGGTAGCGTAGCGCCCGCGGAGGAGCGATCACGATGAAGACACGAACGTTGACGAACGATCAGGCACGCAGGGTCGCGCTCGGTGCTCAGGGTTTCGGTGTTCCTCGTCCTACCGGTCGTGTCGACGTGCGCCACTTTCGCCGTGTGATGGATCGGGTCGGGTTGCTGCAACTCGATTCGGTGAACGTTCTGGAGCGATCCCACTATCTCCCCATGTTCTCCCGACTCGGCCCATACGATCGAGCCGCCTTCGATCGCTGGACCGTCTCGTCCGGTGAGCTCTTCGAGTACTGGGGCCATGAAGCGTCCCTGATTCCCGTCGACCGGTATCCGACGTTTCGATTCCGCATGGGTGAGATGAAGCCGTGGGGGAGCGTCCGAAGACTGCTTGACGAGCGACCGGCCTACGTCGAAGACGTTCTGGACCAGGTAGCGGACCGTGGGCCACTCACGGTGGCAGATCTCGAAGATGCCGGGGAACGCGGCGGACTCTGGTGGGGATATGCGCCCGGCAAACATGCGCTCGAGTGGCTCTTCGCCTCCGGCCGAGTCACCGCTTTCCGATCACCAACGTTCGGGCGCCGGTACGACCTACCGGATCGCGTGGTCCCGGCTTCGATTCTCGAGAGACCATCACTGGACCGTACCGAGGCCTATCGCACCCTCCTGGTCGACGCCGCTCGACACCACGGAATAGGCACCGTGTCAGACCTCGCCGACTACCACCGGCTGCACAAACCCACCGCCCGACCGATCCTCGAAGATCTTGCCGCAGAGGGATTGGTCACCACGGTTGCTGTGGATGGGTGGCGACATCCGGCCTATCTCCATCCTTCCGCTGGGACGCCTCGTCGAGCGGCGGGAACGGCTCTCCTGAGCCCGTTCGATTCGCTCGTCTGGAACCGTGACCGGGTCGAGAGACTGTTCGCATTCCGCTACCGGATCGAGATTTACGTGCCGAAGGAGCAGCGGCACTACGGCTACTACGTGTTGCCGTTCCTGCTCGATGGTGAGCTTGTGGCGAGGGTGGATCTCAAGGCGGATCGCAAGGGGCGAAGGCTGCTCGTACAGGCATCCCATCTCGAGTCCGGACAGGAAGCCTCACGGGTCGCACCACCGTTGGCGATCGAGATCGAGACGATGGCGTCGTGGCTGGGGTTGGACGAGGTCATCGTTGTGGACCGGGGCGATCTGGCGCGTCCTCTCGCTGCTGCGATCACGTAGCTCCCCGTATGCCGAAAT
>JBLWQS010000182.1:0-4117 GCA_048452705.1 Acidimicrobiia bacterium | reverse complement strand
TGTTGGCCACACGCTGGGTCGCGATTCCGTTGCTCCGCCACAGCTGCTGGCCGGCGCCCGCGACGAATGCCCTGAAATAGACCCAGCCGTCCATCGCGGTCAGGCAGTGCAGGTGGGACGATCCGGTGCCGGGATTGATGTCGGCGACGCGCTCAGTGACGATTCCGTTGCTGCGCCACAACTCCCGTCCGGCGTCCGGTGTATCGGCCGCGAAGTAGAGCCAGCCGCCCATCGGGACCAGACAGTGAAGGAAGGACGACCCGGGCCCCGGGTTGATGTCGGCGACTCTTTCGGTGTGGATGCCGTTGGTCCGCCACAGCTCCTGGCCGGTCTCGGGTGTGTCCGCTGCGAAATAGAGCCATCCGTCCATCGGTGTCAGCGAGTGAACGGCGGTGGAGTCGGATCCAGGGTTGAGGTCTGCGACGCGCTCAGTGTGATTGGCGTTGCTTCGCCACAGTTCGTAGCCGGCGGGCGGCGTGTACGCCTCGTAGTAGATCCACCCGTTCATCACCGTCAACTGGGATGGGAACCATGGACCGTGCGAACCCGCCAACTGCTCATCGGTCACCGTCATCACGGAAGGAACCTCCTCAATCGTATCGAGGGGCGACAACTGCGCCCAACTCTCATTGATATCAGAGGGCCGGGTCCCTGATAGAGGAGGACGGCAGGTTCGGATCGTTGCTCGGATCGCGAATGTCAGAGTCTTGCCCACAGCTCAGAGCTCAAAGCTCAAAGCTCTCGTCTCAAATCTCACGTCTTCGAGCCCCCTATCTTTCCTCCCCATGGACGCATCCCTCTTCGACTACGACCTCCCGGCGAGCGCCATCGCCCAGAGTGCGATCGAACCTCGCGATGCCGCACGACTGCTCGTGGCAGGCACGCTCGAGGATCGGGTGTTCACAGATCTGCCGGGATTGCTCGAGCCGGGTGACCTCGTCGTCGTCAATAACACGCGTGTCCGGCCGGCGCGGGTTCGTGCCACGAAAGAGACAGGCGGCGCCGTCGAGGTGTTGCTGACCAAACGCATCGACGA
Organism: Acidimicrobiia bacterium; assembly: GCA_048452705.1. GTDB lineage: Bacteria > Actinomycetota > Acidimicrobiia > Spongiisociales > UBA5794 > JAHEEL01. The sequence goes on along the minus strand of JBLWQS010000182.1, from coordinate 3,081 downwards.
GATCCGATGGGAGGCGCTGGTTCGGCCCGCGCGTCGGATCAGGCCGGGAACCAAGATGGTGGCCAACTCCTTGAGACTGACTGTGGTGACCGAACCCGATCGAGGCGTGGTGACGGTCGAGATCATCACCGACGGCGACAAAGACGTCGATGACATCCTCCCCGGCTTTGGCGAGGTTCCACTCCCTCCCTACTTTCACGGAACACTCGACGATGATGAGCGGTATCAGACCATGTTCGCGAGGGCCACAGGATCTGCGGCAGCACCAACGGCCGCCCTGCACTTCACGCCCGGCGTTGTCGAGGCGCTGCGATCTCGCGGTATTCGCATCGCTGAGGTCGAACTCGATGTTGGACTCGACACGTTCAGGCCGATGGCGGATGGCCCGATCGCGGATCATCAGATGCATCGGGAGCGCTACTCGATCCCCTCGTCGACTGTGACGGCTGTAGCGGCGGCGAAGCAGGGTGGGGGGCGGATCGTCGCAGTCGGCACGACGGTGGTTCGAACACTTGAGACGGCAGCCGACGCGGATGGGCGCCTGCAGGCCGGGTCTGGATCAACCGATCTCTTCATCACGCCCGGCTATCGGCCGAAGATCGTCGATGCGATGGTGACAAATTTCCATGCCCCCGGCACAACGCTCATCGTCATGATCGCCGCGCTCATTGGACCCGGCTGGCACGACGTATACGATCATGCGGTCGAATCCGGATACCGCTTCCTGTCATTTGGAGATGCCATGTTCATCGAGGTCGAACGATGAGTGCCGTGACCTGGGAACTGAGCCAATCCGACAACAGGGCCAGAACCGGCATCATGAAGACGCCACATGGTGAGGTCCAGACACCGAACTTCATGCCAGTAGGGACGCGAGCCACGGTCAAGACCATGGATGTCGAAGACCTGCAAACCGTGGGCGCCCAGATCGTTCTGGCCAACACCTACCACCTGATGCTGCGGCCCGGCGAGGCCGTCGTGTCAAAGCTTGGAGAACTCCACGGGTTCATGGCATGGGATGGGCCGATCCTCACCGATAGCGGCGGATACCAAGTGCTGTCGCTGAATCCCAAGATCAACGAGGAAGGACTCATCTTCCGCAGCACCTACGACGGTGCCCGCGTCGAGTTGACCCCGGAGCGTGCCGTCGCCGTCCAGGAAGCGCTTGGATCTGACATCGCGATGGTCCTCGACGTACCGGTGCCGCTTCCGTCGCCCCGACCGGCGGCAGAAGAAGCCATGAACAGAACCTATCGGTGGGCCGAACGTGCCCTCGAAGCGAAACAGCGCGACGACCGTGCACTGTTCGGAATCGTGCAGGGGGGTGCCGAACCGGATCTTCGAGAACAGGCCGCGAAAGACATAGCGGCACTCGGTTTCCCCGGATTCGGGATCGGGGGCCTCGCCGTCGGGGAGACGCCGGAGGAGAGAGACCTCGCTCTCGACGCAGCCATTCCCCATCTACCACCCGACCGCGTCCGATACGTCATGGGCCTCGGCGACACCGAGGGGATGCTGGCCGCGATCGCCCGTGGCGTCGATCTGTTCGACTGTGTCATCCCCACCCGACTCGCTCGACACGGGAAGGCGTTGACCCGAAACGGCGACATCTCGATCAAACGAGCGGAGTGGATCGGAGTTGACAGCCCGTTGGATTCCGAGTGTTCGTGTCTCACCTGTCGTCGCTACACCCGCGGGTATCTACGGCATCTCTTCACGACGAACGAACCCCTCTCCGACCGGCTCCTCACACTCCACAACCTCACCTACACGTTCGATCTCCTCCGAACAGCGCGAGGGGCGATCGCCGACGGTCGCTTCGGTGAATTCCGACGGGACGCTGTGGCTGCCCGATCGAGGGAGTAGGCCTGCCCGACGGCTAGGATTCCGGCGCTTCACCGACAACGCCTGTCGGGTCTCGAACGGAGGATCCAGTGCTATTCCTGTCAAGCATTCTGTCTGTTGTGATCGCTCAGACCGAGGGCGGCAGCAGCATCGTCGGGTTCTTGCTGCCGATAGCGATTCTCGGCGGTCTCTTCTACCTCCTCCTCATCCTGCCACAGCGTCGACGAGCCAAGAAGGCACAGCAACTCCGTGACTCGATCGCCGTCGGCGACGAGATCAGAACGATCGGTGGCATCTACGGCAGGATCAAATCCGAGGACGATGAGAGCTTCACGATCGACATCGGCGGAGGTTCGACGATGCGCGTCTCCCGACGAGCCGTTGCCGAGCGCATCGGAGAAGACTCAGAGTGAGTAGGAAGAAAGCGCTCCTCACGCTGCTGATCACGCTCGCCATCGCGTGGGGGTCGATCGGTGCCATGCTGCTCGCAGGGTGGGCCCCGAAGCTCGGACTCGACCTCCAGGGCGGTTTCGCCGTCGTGCTCGTTGGCCCGGAAGGGACCGATGCGGACACGCTCGATACCGCCGTGGAGATCATGCGTCGCAGGATCGAAGAACTCGGATCCGTGCAGGAGCCAGAGATCTCGGTTCAAGGCGAACGTTCCATCGTCGTCCAACTCCCCGGCGTTGACGACCGTGAACGCGCCCTTGAGGCAGTTGGCACGACCGGGGAAATGTCGTTCCGTCCCGTGTTCGACCTCGTCCAAGCCAGTCCGGCGTTGACCGATCCCGATGGGGATCATCCGGAGAACCTCGATCCGGTCACCGGTCTGTCCGATCCAGATGACGTCCATGCCATCATCGCCTACCTCCCGAGCGAAGACGGCTCGTTCGTCTACATAGTGGGTCCGGCGTTCCTGACCGGATCCGACATGAAGGGCGGGCGCGCCCAGTTCAGCGGTACGGGTGGCCACGGTGGCGCCGGCGGGTGGGTCGTTGTCCCCGAGTTCACCGATGAGGGCGGAGAGAAGTTCAGACTTGCGACAGGCGAACTAGCGACGTATCCGGTGGGATCACCGCAGCGTCGCCTTGCGATCGTCGTCGATGGTGTTGTTGGATCAGCACCCGAAGTCGCAGCAGGTGTCAACCCCGACGAGGGCCTCGATCCGAATCAGGTGGTCATCACCATCGGATCCTCGGACAACCCCCAGGCCGAAAGCGAGGATCTCGCTGCCAT
>JBLWQS010000181.1:0-4144 GCA_048452705.1 Acidimicrobiia bacterium | reverse complement strand
CCTCGACCCCTACTTCGACGCCATCGTCGTCTCCGGCGAGATCGGGATCGCCAAACCACACACCGGATTCTTCGACGTCGCCTTCGAGCGGCTCGGCCACCCGGACAAGGAGACGACGTTGATGATCGGCGACAGTCTCACCTCCGACATCGCCGGCGGCATCAACTACGGCATCGACACCTGCTGGTACGCCCCGAACACGCAAGCAGAACCGACGATGGTGCCCACGTACCGGATCGGGACCCTCGGCGGCATAGTCGAAATCGTTGAGGATTGAGAGCCCTCCCGAGACTCACCTCGCGAGCGATCCGGGTGACCCGCGAGCATCCTGTGTGAGCACTGATCTCTGAGCGGCGGCAGTCGTAGCGGCCCCGGTCTCTACGAGAGCGTTTTCGTCACACCCCGGAGATACGTTGTCGGTATCGCATCCCATCTGGAGGGGGTACCGTGAATGCTGCAATGCCAACCACCGAATACCTCGACCGCACACCGATGTCCTGGCAGGAGTACCAGGCTCTCGGCGACGACGTTCGGGGTGAGTACATCGACGGAGCGCTCGTCATGAGTCCGTCCCCAACCAGACGCCACCAACGGGTCGCCCGCCGACTCGCTCAGGTGCTCGAGACCGCGCGGCCCGCCGGCATCGGCGTCGAGACCGCCTGGGCATGGAGAACCGGCTCCGACGAGTTCATCCCAGACGTGATGGTCTTCGACGAGACCGAAGATGACGTTCGCCTCACAGCGACACCGCACCTCGCCGTCGAAGTCCTCTCCACGGACCGCGGAGCGGATCTCATCCGCAAGTTCCGCACGTACGCCGACGCAGGGCTGCGGAGGTATTGGATCGTCGACCTCGACGAGACCGGGCCCGAGATCGTCACCTACGAACTGCGCACCGGCGTCTTCATCGAGACCGGCCGTTTCCGCGGAGACACCGAAGTCACCCTCGACGCCGGACCGATGACCGTCGAGTTCGCGCCCAACGATCTGGAGACATAGACCCGCCCGGCACACGCGCCGTCGGGAGAGGTCGGATGCTCACCCTCTTCGGACGGGCAACATCACTGGTCGCGGGGCCGAGAACCTCTCCTACCCGCAGCGAACCGGTTCGCCGATCTCGACATGGATCGGGGAGCGGTCTACTCCGCAGCTCTCTGGATCCGCACGCGGTGGTGCGCTTCACGGCCGAGGATCACGCGTGCGAACCATGACCAACCCGACCGAATGAGCAGCACCGCCGGTATCGCCACGAGGAGTGCCCCCGCAACGTCGCGGAGCGGCTCGATCGGGTGTGTGTAGGCGTTTCCCGCCGTGAGCGGATCGACGATCCCCGCCCAGGGGGTCTTCGAGATCAGGGCCCACACCAGGAGAACACCGAACGCGAGGACCAGGATGGTCAGGGTTCGCTGCGTCGTCTTCACCGTACGCCTTCCGATCGTGCGAATCTCTTGAAGATGAGCCGATCAGATGCACTTGCGATCCACCGCCAGTTGACCGCAAGGTGGATGGCCGTCAGCCAGATCACCCACCCGACGGATGCGAGATGGAGCCAGAGCATGAACGGTTGGCCACCAGGTGTCACGCCGATCCACGGGAGCGCCACCTCAGAGATGAGAAGCCCCGAAACGATGATCGAGACGAAGCCGATGAAGCTGCCGACCACCAGCAGATAGTTGACCCGATTCTGCAGCGACGTTGCCGACATCAAGCGCTTCGTGGTCGTGACCACCCAGTTGGCGTGCTGGAGGATGTGCACGACCATTCCGATGGCGATCACGATGCCGAGCCACTCGTGGATGGCGAGACCCGTCAGAGGCACGTTGACGACAAGGACGAACAGGACGAAGAGGAACGCATCGACGGCGAACAGCCGCAACGTGCGGTTGGAGCGAGTCGGTGACCGTTCACCGGGCCGCCTCACCTGAACTGTGGAGTCCATCGTCTTCATCACGCCCCCTTTCAAGGTATTCCATCGAGATGCAAGCACTCGAAGATGTGAGGAACCTGGTCGTGGGATGAGAGCCACATGAGAACGGACGGGGCACGTTCTCATGTTTCTCGGAGACCGCTCTCATCCTCCCCTCATGTTCTCGATGGATACTTCCACCAATCAATTCAGTGAGTTATGAAACGCACCCTCAGCCTCATCGGCCTTCTCGTCCTCGGCATCCTGCTGTTGTTCAACCCGGACACCGGTCTGATCACGGCCGTCGCCGGCGACATGACCGTCACGCTCCCGGTAGCCGAAGAGCCGTCAACCGCCATGGATCAATCACACTGGTCGGCCACATCCACGACGACCGGAGAGCCGCCGCCGACGGACACCCCCACCTCTGAAGCACCGCAGTTGACAACCAGCACCGTCATCGCAGCACCGGCGGACGGGTCCGTGCTCGGAGTCAGCGTCCCCACGCAGTTCGGTCCGTTCCAGGTCGAGATCGTCATCGAGAACGGCGAGATGGTGGACGTCATCACCATCGAAGAACCACACGACCGCAAGTCCGAACAGATCAACGACTATGTGATCCCTCTCTACGAGGAGGACGTGATCAGCACCCAGAGCGCAGATATCGATGCCATCTCTGGAGCAACGATCACATGGGGTGCGTACACGGCTTCGGTCGAGTCGGCCATGATCGAAGCGGGCATCTGATCGACCCCTCGTCGCCGACCCGTGTCGAGCACGTCATGGGAACGGCGGTGCTGTTCGACATCCGCGACCCCTCCTTCCCGACAAGCGCTCTCGACGAAGCCGTGGCGTTGCTGCACCGGATTGAGGCGACGTTCAGTGTCTTCAAACCCGAGAGCGAGATCTCTCGGATCGCTCGGGGAGACCTGTCCATCAACGATGCCGCCCCTGATGTTCGCGATGTCCTCGCCACCTGCGAGGAGATGCGGCGCGACACCGACGGAGTGTTCGACCACCGACCCGATGGCGGCCTTGACCCATCGGGCTACGTGAAAGGCTGGGCGGTCGAAGCGGCGGCCCGGGTTCTCAGCGGTGCCGGGATCGAATCGTTCCTGGTGTCGGCGGGTGGTGACATCGTTGCCCACGGCGCCCCACCGGGATCAGATGCGTGGCACGTCGGAATACGGGACCCTCTCGACGCCGATGCGACCCTCGGAACGGTGGAGTTACACGACGACGCGATCGCGACCTCCGGCCGATACGAGCGAGGCGCCCACATCTGGGGAGCGGACAACCGGGACGCAGAACTCGCGAGTGTGTCGATCGTCGGCCCCGACCTCGGGATCTCCGACGCCCTGGCCACAGCCGTCTTCGCAGCGGGGCTACGGAACGCCACCTGGCTGGGCAACTTCCCGGAATACCAACTGATCGCCGTCACCTCCGACCGGCGAATCCTCCGCTCACCGACAGCGCCGTTCACCGCCGGGTAGGGTGACGAGACCCCAGGGAGGTCGACATGGACAACATCAACAGGCTCAGTCACAGCGACGCACTCGTGGTCCTCGATGCGATCCGAAACGAACTGGAACGGACCGAACGAGGTGCGGCCGTCGCTGTTGTCGACGATCACGGTGAGCTCCTCGCGTTCGTTCGGACCGACGGCTGCCGCCTCCCCTCGATCAACATCGCCATCAACAAGGCCTATACGGCTGCCAGGGAACAGACGGAGTCGAAGTCCGTCGGCGATGCCTCACGGACCGAGGGATTCCCGATGACGAACTTCGGCGAGCTTCGCTACGTCTCGTGGGGCGGCGGTGTCCCCATCAGCGTCGACGGGCGGATCGTTGGCGCCGTCGGCGTGTCCGGTCTCCCCGAGGCTGACGATATGGAGCTCGCCCGCTTCGGCGTCACCGCCTTCGAGCAAGCTGCAAGCCAGGCCGACGGCTAACCGACCGCGCCAAAGGGTCCCTACTTCGCTTCTTGGGAACGCCCACCGAGCCGTCGAACGACGGCAGCAACGATCCCGGCCAGTATGTAGACGACGGCGACGAGAACGAGGATGAACTTCGGGATCGCACAGCATCTGGCTGCCGGACCCTTCAGTCGCCAGGATCACCGTTCAGTGCCCAGGCGGACCGTCTAGGGCTTGTAATCAACCGGCGGCAACACCTAGCCGAGATGGATCGACACGCGCCCCTCGGTCCCGTCCCTACGACAGTCCTTCGAGAACGGATC
>JBLWQS010000180.1:0-4153 GCA_048452705.1 Acidimicrobiia bacterium | reverse complement strand
GTGTCTCTTCCGAACCGAGAGTCGTCGTGGTTGGCGATTCACCTGGCCCGGTGGTCGCCACAGCCGACGTCGTGGTTGGCGACGCCTCAGGAACCGTCGATGGCGCCGTTCCCGTCGTGCACGCAGCCGCGACCAGGGTGACCGCAGCCGCACAGGTGATCAATCGTTGCACGTCAGTCCGATTCGACGATGCCTGCAGCCGCTGCCGCCTCATCGGCCTCGCGGGCCACTCGACGGCCTTCGGTCTCGTCGACCCGGTTCAGGAGATAGATACCGACCACGAAGAACACGATCAAACCGAGAATCGCCGGTCTCGACGATCCGAACACGGTGACCGCCGCGACGAAGAGCAGCGGCCCGACGATCGCCGAGAACTTGGACATGACGGAGAAGAACCCGAAGAACTCGCCGGACAGCGCCTTGGGTGACATCGAGGCATACAAGCTTCGACTAAGCGCCTGCGAGCCTCCCTGGACGACGGCGACCATGAACGCCAGGAACCAGAACTCGATGACGCTGTCGAGGAAGAAGCCCCAGACGGCAATCGCCGAGTAGACGATCAGGGCAAGGATGATCGTCCGTTTCGTCGTCATCGTGTCGGCGAGGCCTGAGAAGAGCGGACGTCCGAGGACGATAGCGACAGCGAGTCCGACCACCTCGACCACGAACAGCAAACCCAGGATCGCCAAGAGGTCACTCGAACGCGGCGGCTGCATCACGGTGGCTTCGCCGATGACCATCGCCGTGCCGGACGAGGCTTCGTCCACTTCGCCGGTGTTGACGATCTCAAGGAGATGCTCGCCAGCTTCCGTTGCCACGATGTCGATGTCGACACCGTCGTGGACCGCCGAGTTGTAGCCCTCGATGATGATCGGCTCGTCATCTTCGATCGCGGCCGACCCGTCGACGAGCACGGCCCAATTTCCACGGTCCGGTCCCTCGCTGTAGTGAACACGAACCGTCGTACCGTTGTATGCCAAGGCGTACGTCGCACCGGCATCGTGGGTAGCGGCGTACTCACCGTCATCTACCCACACTCCCTCAAGCCCCACGGCCGACGAATCGACGGCGTAGTCGCCTTCACCAACTGCGCCTGCGGTGTCTTCATACGCCGGGGGCCGGGTACCTGTGACATCCGCGTCGAGAACGAACTGGCTCCCGATCCCGACGAGCGGAAGCATGATGAGGTTCCACACGACGAACGCGAGGAAGAACGCCCGCTTCGACTCCTCCTTTGAGGGGATCTTCCCGAACACGATCGAGAACGGGATCCCGACGAACTGCACCAGCAAAATCGCAGCGATCAGCTCGATCGAACCGAAGCCGAGTTCTGCCCCGTAGATCACCGCAACGGTGATGATCGTTCCGATGCCGTCGTTGTAGATCAGGTAGGCGATGAGGAACTTGAGGAGCTCCTTGTAGCTGCGCAGGTGACTGAACGTGTCTCCAAGTCGTTTGAACGTGACCGAGAGCAGACCACCGGACTCCGTCGAAACGGCGGCGGGCGGCTCAGGGACCCGGCGCATGATCGGAATCGAGAACACGATCCACCAGACCGCCACGGTCAGGAACGAGAGGCGTGTCCCGAGCGAGTCGCCGATCGTGAAGATCATCACGATGTTGATGGCCAGGAGCAGCCCTCCGCCAAGGTACCCGACGGCGTACCCCATGGTCGAGACGCGGTCGATGTCCTCATCCCTGGCGACGTGGGGCAGAAGAGCGTCGTAGAACACGTTGCCTGCGGCGAAGCCGAGCCTCGCGACAACGAACGCTACGGATGCGATGAGCCAGTCGCCCGTGCCGACGAAGAACAGCATCGATACCCCGAGCGCACCGACGAGGATGGAGAGCGCGAGGAGTTTCTTCTTCCCTCGCTTGAGGTCCGAAATCGTTCCGAGGATCGGAGCGAGAATCGCAACGATGACCAGCGAGATCGAGAGCGTCGCGGTCCAGTATGCGGTTGCCTGGGCGGCGGAACCGAGGGTGCGTCCGGCGACCTGGCTGTAGTACACGGGCAGCACAGCGGCGAGGATGGTCGTGGCGAACGCGGAGTTCGCCCAGTCGTACATGGTCCATGCCCGGACCCGTTTCCGGTACTCCCGGTCGTCGATAGCACCGTACCCGCTGATCGCGTCGCTCACCGTCGATCCTCCCTTCAGACCGTGGCGGAGCGTAGCGGCCTCAAGCCTCCGACCAGAGTGTTCGCAGAGCGCCCGCAACCGACACCGGATCCTCGATCGGTGACATGTGCCCGGCGTGGGGCACGACCGTGAGCGCTCCGCCTGCGGCAACTGCCATGTGGTCGGCATCGGCGATCGGCGAGAGCACATCGTGTTCGCCGACGATCACGGCAACCGGGACCGCAAGGTTCGAAAGGGCCGTGGTTCGATCGGGCCGGGTCTTCATGCCCTTGAGTGCCGCGACGATGGACTCGGCCGGCGTCGACTCGATCATGGTGCGGAGCCGGGCACGGGTCCAGGTCGATGCCGACTCTGCAACCAGTACACCGATCATGTCGGCGGCGAGTCCGGATCGTCCCTCAGCGGCAACCCGTTCGGCTGCTGCGTCACGACCGGCCTTCGCATCCGTGGAGTCTTCTATGGACTTGGTGTCGACGAGCGCCAGCGTGCGAAGGCGTTCGGGGTGGTGCTCGGCGAATGCGAGTGCGATGTAACCGCCCATGGAGAGTCCGACCAGGTCGACTTGCTCGATGCCCAAGGCGTCAAGGAAGGCGACGAGATCATCGGCGTGATCCTCCATCGAGAGCACAGGGCGGGTCGACGGGGAAGATCGCCCGAAGCCCCGTAGATCCGGAGCGATACACCGCCGCATGTCGGAGAGGATCTGGATCTGTTCGAGCCACATCGTCGAGTCGAGTGGGAACCCGTGGACGAAGAGCGCCGCGGGACCGCTCCCCTGCTCGCGGTAGAAGAACTCGTGACCATTGACCGTGATGTAAGACATGCCCGGAGTGTTGCACATCCGGTGTCCGGCGCCTCACATCGGACGGTTCGCCGGGACCCTCCTCACCCATCCAACACCGAATCGGCACATGGGACGACGCCGACGGATTCTCGGGTGATAGCGTCGGGGTATGAACCCGTCACGCATCGGCCTTGCTCACCTTCCAACGCCGCTCGAACCGGCGGATCGCCTCACGGCAGCGTGGGGCGGCCCGACCATCTGGGTCAAGAGGGATGACCTCACCGGATTCGGCCTCTCCGGGAACAAGATCCGGAAGCTCGAGTTCCATCTCGCTGCGGCGTTCGACGCCGGCGCCGACACGGTGATCACCTGCGGCGCAGTGCAGTCGAACCACTGCCGGGCCACAGCGCTCGCCGCCGCCCGTGTCGGGATTCATACGATCCTGTATCTCCGCAGCCCCGACGGAGAGCCGCCGGATGCGCCGACGGGTAACCATCTCCTGCAACGACTGGCCGGCGCGGAGTGCCGATTCATCACACCCACCGAATACGACGACCGGAACCGCATCATGGCCGAGGCAGCCGGCGATCGCGGCAATTCGTGGGTCATCCCTGAAGGTGCCTCGGATCCCCTCGGCGCGCTGGGCTTCGTCGCTGCGATGCACGAGATCGCCCCGCAACTCGAAGACTGCAGCATCGTCTCCCCGACCATATGGCATGCGGCGTCAAGCGCAGGAACGACGGCAGGGATGCTCAGAGGCGCCGGTGAACTCGACCTCGACGTCAAGATCGTCGGCTCGTCGGTCGGCGACCCGGCCAGCGACGTGGAGCACCGCATCCGTACGCTTCTCACCGAGTCCATCGCTCAGTTCGGTGGCGCCCCGTGCACGCAGCAGTGGAAGATCATCGATGACTACATCGGTCGCGGATACGGCCTCGCAACGTCGGATGAACTCGCGGTGCAAACGGAAGCGACTCGCCTCACCGGCATGCTCTTCGACCCCGCGTATACGGGCAAGGCCATCTACGGGCTGAAGCGGGAGATCGAACAAGGCCGGTTCACGAAGGATGACCATGTCGTGTTCTGGCACACCGGTGGTGGCTTCGCGACGTTCGCGTATCCCGAGTTAGTAGAGCAGTAGAGCAGTAGAGCAGTAGATCAGCAGATCAGAAAGCCAGCAGCCGCCAGCTGCCAGCAAGGCGAGCTATAACCGAATGTTGTGGATGAC
>JBLWQS010000179.1:0-4166 GCA_048452705.1 Acidimicrobiia bacterium | reverse complement strand
GTTGGATCGGCTCGATCGCGGGTTGAGTATCGATGTGGCGACGCAGCCGATCGGTGGACTCGAACGAACCGAGAAACTCGACGATCTTGCGAGTGGGGAACGCAACGAGCCACGTGCCCGCGTCGGCGCGTTCGAGCACGTCGTCCGGTCGGATCCAGAGGGCGTCGACGAGTTCGTTTCCGTCGATGGATGGATCGAGATCCGGAGGGATCACTGCTGCGAAGAACCGCGTATCGAATCGAATGGGGAGCGGTTCCGGGGTGATCCAGTGAGCGAAGTACCAGAGCGAGTTACCGGCGAGTCGCTCGTCGCGTTCGGTTGCGCTCGCGAAGACCTCACGGCCGGACGGCCGATCCGGGGTGACCTCGGCACCGCTCTCCCAGAGCCAGAACCCTGTCTCCTCAACGAGTTCGCGCAACGCGGCGGCTCGCCACCGGGCGAGGTCCGTGTCGTTCGATACGACACTACGACTTGACGAATCCGCAGCGTCGTCCTCGTCGACGGCGCCACCGGGGAACACCCAGGCACCACCCATAAACCGGGCCGAGGGCGTGCGCCGGACCATGAGCACCTCGAGTCCCGGATCGGTGTCGCGCACCAGGCACACGGTCGACGCTTCACGGAGGGATCCCATCAAGGGACGATGGTCCAACGACTTGCAGCGCGGGCCACGTACCACCGCCGAATCGCCTCACGAACAGCGGGAATCAGGAGCAGGAACCCGGCAGCGTCTGTAAGCAGGCCAGGAGTGAGGAGGAATGCTCCGGCGAGGAGGATCATCGCTCCATGAGCGAGCGAAGCTGCAGGAAAGGCGCCCCGTTCGAACTCGATCCGGACCGCTCGAATCGTGTCTCGCCCCTGCCGGCTGACGAGCCAGGATCCAACGAAAGCAGTCACAACCACCAACCCGATCGTCCACCACACGCCGACGGCCTGGCTGAACGCGATCAAGAGGGCGATCTCCGCGATCGGGACCACCAGGAATGCAACGAAGAGTATCCAACGCAATCGCATCGAATCGAGGATACCGGCACCGGTAGTCTGCAGTCGTGGACCTTCGTGATCTCCCTTCGGTTGATGCACTGGCCGGCGACCTCGCGGCCGACTTCGATCTGCCTCGGGCGTTGATCGTCTCGGTTGCACGCGACGCGATCGACGAGGCGCGTGACGCCGTCCAATCCGGGTCTCAAGGAGATCCGAAGCTGAATGCCATTCGTCACCTCCGGACGCTCTCGCTGTCTCGCCTCCGCCCTGTCGTAAATGCCACCGGCGTGCTGCTCCACACCAACCTGGGCCGCGCACCCATCGAGGACACGAGCACGCCCTTCTTCAGCAATCTCGAGTTCGATCTCGAGAGCGGTCAGCGTGGCAAGCGCGGCCACTACCTCCACCAGTTGATCGCAGCAACGGTCGGCGCCGAAGCGGCGCTCGTTGTGAACAACAACGCCGGTGCGCTCCTCCTCGCTCTGGCTGCTCTCGCGGGACGGGGAGGCCGCGTCGCCGTGTCGCGAGGCGAACTGATCGAGATCGGCGGATCCTTCCGGCTCCCCGACCTGATGGCTGCATCCGGGGCGCACCTCGTGGAGGTGGGGACGACGAACCGAACGAGACAGAGTGACTTCATCGACGTTCCAGGAACGGTCGATGCCATGCTCAAGGTTCATCCGTCGAACTACCGGATCAAGGGATTCACGGAAGACGTTCCGTTCTCGAAGATGCCCGCCATCGCACGCCAACTGGGTGCACCGTTCATCGCCGACATCGGGAGCGGTCTCCTCGACGAGTCCACACCATGGATCGACGGCGGTCCCCCCGGGTGGCTCGATGGTGAACCCGCCGTTCGTCAGACCCTCATGCAAGGCGCGGATGTCGTGCTGTTCTCTGGAGACAAACTCCTGGGTGGCCCGCAGGCGGGAATCATCGCGGGGAAGAGAAACACCGTGGAACGATTGGCGAAACACCCGATCGCTCGCGCCGTCCGGGTCAACGCTCCAACGCTCTCCTCGCTAACGGCCACGTTCGCGGTCTATGCCTCCGGGGCGGCAGCCACCATCCCGTTCTGGATGATGGCGACGGCTCCAATTGAAGAGATCCGCCGCCGCACCGAGGACCTCCTCCAAGCTTCGGGGACCGTCGGGTCGATCGTTGACGGTGAGGCACTTCCGGGTGCCGGTTCGGTACCGGGCCTCACAATCCCTACACCGGTGCTCCGGATCGACGGTGACGAACGAACATGGCGGCTGCTCGCGGGTCATGTGCCCCCGGTCATCGCTTCTCGGAGGGACGGAGCGACCTTCGTGAACCTCCGATCCGTTGCTCCGGATGAAGACTCGATCGTCGCAGCAGCACTGGCCTCCCTCTGATGCCGATCATCGGGACGGCGGGCCACGTCGACCATGGAAAGTCGACGTTGGTGCAGGCACTCACCGGCAGGGATCCCGACCGGTGGGCGGAGGAGAAGGAGCGAGGGCTGACGATCGACCTCGGTTTTGCCTGGGCTCGCCTCGGTGACGAGATGGTCGGCTTCGTTGACGTGCCGGGGCATGAACGGTTCATCAAGAACATGCTCGCCGGGGTTGGGGGCCTCGATGTGGCCCTGTTCGTCGTGGCAGCCGACGAGGGGTGGATGCCCCAGTCCGAGGAACACCTTGCCGTCCTCGACTTGCTGGAGGTGAGTCACGGAGTTGTCGCGCTGACCCGGGTTGATCTTGCCGACGCGGACTTCGTCGAACTCTCCACGATCGACATCGCCGAACACGTGGTGGGCACAGTGGCCGAATCGTGGCCGGTCGTAGAGGTCTCGGCGATGACCGGGGCCGGTATGGACGATCTCGCTGCGTCGCTGATGGCCTCACTCGCCTCCGCCGGTCCACCGAGGAACCTCGGGCGACCCCGTATGTGGATCGATCGCGCATTCGGAATCTCCGGCGCTGGTGTCGTCGTCACCGGCACGCTCGTCGACGGTTCTCTCTCGCTTGGTGATCGACTGCAGTGTTTCCCCGGCGGACCGGTTCGGCTCCGGGGCATGCAGTCACACGAGACCGACCATGACACACTCGGACCGGGCACTCGAACGGCAGCGAATCTCGTTGGAATCGATCGAAGCGACCTGGATCGGGGGACATTGCTCGCTCCTCCCGGTTCAATCGGAATGACCGATCGGTTCCTGACTCGCCTCAGGTTCCCGCCGCGGTCTGAAGATGAACTCAGTGACCGGGGGGCGTATCACGTTCACCTGGGGACGGCGACGGTCCCGGCACGCATCAGGATCTTGAAAGATCAGACGATTCCGGCAGCGGTCGTGACGACGACTGCACCCATCCCGCTGACCATGGGTGACCAATTCATCTTGCGAGATACCGGCCGACAGCACATCGTCGCCGGCGGCACGATCCTCGATCCCAAGCCGAGTCGCAGACCGTCGGCGGGCGACGTTGGGATCCTCTCCTCAGCAGTCTTTGGAACTCCCGCGGACCGGGCCGACGCGCTCGTCGCCGTCCATGAATCGATCGACGTCGACGAACTTCGCCGCTCGTCCGGGGGTGGTACGCCATCGTCGGGAACCGCGATCGGATCCACCTACTTCTCTCCCGCCACCTTCGAACAACGGGGCCGGGAGTTGGTGATCGCCGTCGATGACTATCACGATCAGTATCCACTCCGACCGGGTCTGCCGAAGTCGGAAGCGTCCTCACGGTTCGGGGGTAACGCCGCCCTCGTCACAATGCTCGCCGACGTTTCTCCGGATCTCCTTGAGCAAGGGCCCGTCCTTCGTCGATCGTCATTCGTTCCGGAACTCACCACGGCCGAAACAGAGCAGTGGGAGACGATCCGTTCGCTCCTCGCCGACGATCTCGCCGTTCCACGCGCCTCGAACCTCGAGATCTCAAGCGAGGTGCTCCATGCCCTTCTCCGAAGGGGCGACCTTGTTCGGATCGGCGATGATCTCGTGCTCCTACCTGACCAGGTGGAGATGGTTACGTCCGGACTCTCTGCGCTACCGGATGGATTCACGGTGGCAGCGTTCAGGGATGAATTCGGTCTCGCCCGCCGCCATGCGGTGCCCCTTCTCGAGTGGCTCGACGCGCTCGGCTGGACTCGTCGAGACGGAGATGCGCGTTCGATCAGACGGTGAAGCGTGCCTTCTGCTGGCGACGTTCCGTCTC
>JBLWQS010000178.1:0-4169 GCA_048452705.1 Acidimicrobiia bacterium | reverse complement strand
TGCACAAGGTCCTCAACCCGGAGTCGGGAGGACCCGAGTACGAGACCACCGCCATGTTCGGTTCTGATTGCGGCATCGACGATCTCCACGCCATCGCCTACGCGAATCAGCTCTGCAACCAGTACGGCGTCGATACGATCGCTGCGGGTGGAACGATGGCATTCGCTATCGAGTGCTTCGAGAAGGGCCTGATCACCGCTGAAGACACGGGCGGCATCGAACTGAAGTGGGGCGACGCCGAAGCGATGATCGCCATGCTCGAGAAGACCCTCAATCGCGACGGCTTCGGCGACATCCTCGCCGAAGGATCTTCAGCGGCTGCCGCCATGATCGGCAACGGTGCAGAAGACCTCTCTATCACCGTGAAGGGCGCCGAGCTCCCGGCCCATATGCCTCAGGTCAAGCCGACGCTGGGCGTCATCTACGCAGTGAACCCGTTCGGGGCCGATCACCAATCCAGCGAGCACGACGGGATGTACACGGCAGAGACGCTTGCAAGCTGGCCGGAGAAGTATGAGAAACGCATGGCCGACATCGGCTTGACCAACCCTCAGCCGGCCGACTCTCTCAACGAGGAGAAGGTCCGCTACGCCCTCACAACCCAGTACGCCTACTCGGCGATGGACACCGTCAACGTCTGCCAGTTCGTCTTCGGACCGGGCTGGGAGCTGCTCGGCATGGATGACCTCGCAGCGGTCGTGACGGCCGTCACCGGCATGGAGACGACGGTCGACGACCTCCTCACGTATGGGCGCCGGCGTGTCAACTTGCTACGAGCTTTCAACGCGAGAGAGGGCATCACCCGCGACCGGGACACGCTCCCGAAGCGTCTGTACGACGATCCGTTGCAGGACGGCGCGAGCGCCGGGGCCACAATGGATCGGGAGACGATCGCGGGGGCCATCGAGATGTACTACCGGTTGGCAGGATGGGATCCGGAGACCGGCAACCCACCCAGGGAGACGCTCGAAGAACTCGATCTCGGCTGGGTAGCGGACGAGTTGAAGCTCTGAGCTACAAGCTTCAAGCTGCAAGACCGAAGCGGATCTTGTGTCTTGAAGCTTGAGGCTTGAGGCTTCGTTACCATCGCCCACTCATGCCTGGAACCAATGACATCCGCATGCGCGGCTTTCGAGATCGATCCACGGTTGAGGAGGCTCTTGATGCGGCCCTACATGGGATTGCGACGCTTCCATCGGAATCGGTGGATGTCATGGCTGCGGCAGACAGGGTGCTCGCCGTCGACGTTGCGAGCGCTGTGGACGTTCCTGCCTTCCGCCGCTCGATGATGGACGGATACGCAGTGCGGGCTGAGGACACGTACGGCGCCACCGCCTACAACCCCATCCCTCTCAACGTCGTGGGCACTTCGATGCCGGGGACCGTTCCCTACGGGCACGTCGCTCAAGGGCAGTGTGTGACGATCGTGACCGGCGCACCCATGCCGGATGGCGCCGATGCCGTTCTCATGGTCGAGAACACCAGCGGCTCCGGAGATCACATCGAAGCTACGGCACCGGTGCCGATTGGCCGGAACGTCGGCCGGATCGGTGAGGACGTCTCGTCAGGCGAGTCGATTCTCAGGGAGGGGAGAACACTCCTCCCCCAGGATGTCGGACTCCTCTCGGCAATCGGCCATGACCCGATTGAGGTGGTGCGCAGGCCCATCGTCCGCATCATCGTCTCGGGTGACGAGCTGCTGCCGCCCGGCGCATCGCCGTCCGGAACGAAGATCGTTGACTCCAACTCTCCGATGCTCGCGGCTCTCGTTGAACGCGATGGGGGCACCCCCGAGGTCGTTCGACTTCCGGACGAAGAGGGCGCGACGGAAGAGGCTCTGACTCGCCCCGGCGCCGATGTCATCATCACCGCGGGAGCAGCGTCGGTCGGATCCGAGGACCGGGTCCCCGTCCTCGTCGATAAGTTCGGATCCCTCGCCATTCACGGCATCACGATGCGCCCATCTGCGCCGACCGGCGTCGGCACGGTCAGCGGCACCCGGGTGGTCATCCTCCCCGGCAATCCGGTCTCCTGCCTCGCTGCCTACGACTTCTTCGCCGGGCCCGTCGTTCGATCTCTCGGCGGTCGGTCACCCGACTGGCCTTATCTGCCCGTCCGGCTCGCACTTGCCCGCAGAATCGTTTCACAGATAGGACGAACCGACTACGCCCGGGTCATCATTGCGAAGGGTCTCGTCAACCCTGTGGCGATCTCGGGTTCATCGGTGCTCTCGTCTGTGACCAAGGCCTCGGGATTCGTCGTGATCCCCTCGGCTCTCGAGGGATACGCGGAGGGCACCGAAGTGACCGTGCACTGCTATCAGGGAGCTTGCGGCTCGTGAAGCAGCGCCAGTTCTTGAACGTCGTCGACGAGGATGCCGCCCACGCATCCTTCTCCGACGCCTGTCGCCACCTTGGCCAACGAATCGAACAAGTACCGCTGGATCGTGCGCTGGGCCGGATTCTTGCCGACGACGTGGCCGCAGCGGTCGACGTCCCCGGCTTCGATCGCAGCAACGTCGACGGATTCGCCGTCCACGCAGTCGACACCTACGGGGCGGAGGAACTCGAACCGATCACTCTCAGCCTCTCCGACGTGACGCTCGCAGCCGGAGACGCGCCTCGCGAGGGCTTCGATACACCGGCCGGTACGGCCGTGCAGATCGCCACCGGCGGGGTCGTGCCACGGGGGACCGATGCCGTCGTCATGATCGAGCACACAGAACCCGTGGACACCGGCATCGAGATCTCTCGCTCGGTCGCTCCCGGGGCGAACGTGTCGTACGCGGGGTCAGACATCGGTCGTGGCGACACGGTGCTTCGCCGCGGTATCGCATTGACGTCTCGGGACACGGCAGTTCTGGCCGCCGTCGGCGTCGCCTTCGTTGACGTGATCGGCCGTCCCAGAGTCGCCGTCGTTTCCACGGGTGACGAGATCGTGGCGCCGGGTGGTGCACTCGCACTCGGACAGGTCTTTGACTCGAACCAGCCGATGCTCCTCGACGCGGTCGCTGAACTCGGGTGCGAGCCTGTGCCATCCGGCATCGCTCCCGACGATCTCGATGTGGTCGAATCGATGCTGGAGGCGCTCGTCACCGGACCGGGTGCCGTCGACGTCGTGCTGCTCTCCGGAGGAACATCGAAGGGCGAGGGTGACGTGAACTCGGCAGCCGTGACTCGCCTGGCAGAACGCCTCCCCGAGTCACCGGGGATCGTCGTGCACGGCGTGGCGCTCAAGCCGGGCAAACCGATCCTCCTCGCCGTCGTCGCCGGCACACCCGTTGTCGTGCTCCCCGGCTTCCCCACCTCCGCCGTCTTCACGTTCCACGAGTTTGTCGCTCCCCTGCTGCGGCGTCTCTCCGGTGTACCGGATGACGCCGTTCACACCGTGGAGGCCATCGCGCCGATGCGGATCTCCTCGGCCCCCGGACGCACCGAGTACTCGCTTGTCGACCTTGTCGAAGGGAACGAAGGGCTCGCTGCCTACCCACTCGGCGCCGGATCGGGAAGCGTCACCGCGTTCGGGCGAGCCGATGGATTCGTTCGCATCCCGGCATCGACCGAATACATGGCGAAAGGAGAGCGGATGCTGGTCCGACTCCTCGAGGATCAGGTCAGGATCCCCGATCTTCTGGTCATCGGTAGCCACTGCGTCGGCCTCGACTACCTGCTCGGCCTGCTCGCTGCGGACGGCTATCGGATCAAAGCGATTCCGGTCGGTTCAACGGCAGGGCTCGCCGCACTGGGGCGCGGCGAGGGTGACATCGCCGGCACACACCTGCTGGACGCCGACACGGGCCGCTACAACGAATCATTTCTGCCGGCGGGCGTTCGTCTCGTCTCCGGCTACGACCGGCGGCAGGGCATCACATCCCGCCGCAACGAATCGTGCCTTGCGAGCATCGACGACGATCAACTCCGAGAAGCGATCCGCAGTGATCGATACCGCATGGTCAATAGGAACCCCGGGAGCGGCACCCGCATCCTGATCGACCAACTCTTGGACAGACGCCAGCCCCCCGGATATCTCCACCAGGTCAAGACCCACAACGGTGTGGCTGCCGCTGTGGAGCAGGGTCGGGCTGATTGGGGGATGACGCTCGAAACGGTCGCCGTTGCCGCAGGTCTCGATTTCCACTTCGTCGCGAACGAGCGCTACGACTTCGCCGT
>JBLWQS010000177.1:0-4176 GCA_048452705.1 Acidimicrobiia bacterium | reverse complement strand
GGTCCCCGAGGATCTCCCCCGATCGGACTTCTTCCATTGGGTGCTCCTCGAGCTCTCCTCCGAAGTCACGGAGATCGGCACCGCGGCGTGCTCGGAAGGTGTCACCGCCCAAGGGAAGGGCAGCGAGTCGCCGTTCGGTTGTCGGCAAGGTGTGAACGATTACACCAGCTGGTTCGCAGGCGATCCCGACATGGAGGGCAACTACCACGGATACGACGGGCCCTGTCCCCCATGGAACGACAGTCTGATCCATCACTACGTGTTCACCGTTTTCGCCCTGGACGCGTTCTCCTTCGATCTCCCCGGAGTCTTCGGCGGTGCAGACGCCCGAGCGGCAATGGAGGGCCACGTTCTCGCCTCTGCGGCGCTGACCGGCACCTACACATTGAACCCGCGATTGGCATAGGCGCTTCGGCGGTGAGTGGGTGGTTGATCCTGGGAGACGGCAGGAAGTAGTACGTACTGCCTCACTCGTACTACATCCCGACGCTTCGCGTCCTCCATCGACCGGTTCTCGCTCCGCCGCTGACTTCTTCGTGTAGGTTCGTTCGTATGAAGGTCAGGCTCGCACAGAACGACGATCTCGAGGCGATCGGAGAGATCACGCGCTGGGCCTGCTCGGAAGCCATCGGGGAGATGGTGCCCGAAACCGTTGTCGACAGCGAGATCGAGAACCGATTTCGCAAGTCGGTCCTCTCAGAACACCTCCTTGCCCATCGGCTCTTCGTCGGGGTTGACCTGGACGGCAGCATCGAACTCGTTGTGATGGTTGATGACCGACGTGACCATATCGAACTGATCACGAGTGTTGTTCCGGCAAACCCGGATGCGACGGTTGATGGCATTTCGCTGGTCGATTCTCTCCGGTTCATGGGGTGGCTCGGCCCTATATCGTCGAGCGTCGCCCTCGGCGATACGGTGCATGAACAGTTCTACGAATTGGCCGGGTTCGCCCCCGGAGAGGTCGTCGTAGATCGGGTTGCGGGCCACGACGTGTTCAGGCGAGAGTGGTGGCTGGAACCCGTTCTTTCCGCCGCCGGGTAGTCTGCGCGCCATGGACTACCGATCTCTCCCCAAGGCCCTGCTCCACGACCATCTCGACGGTGGGGTTCGCGTCGAGACCATCCTCGAACTTGCCGAAGCCCAGGGGTACACCGACCTGCCCGCGGCAGATGTCGATGGCCTGGCCGAGTGGTTCAATCAGGGCCGGTCCGGCTCTCTGGAACGCTATCTCGAGGCGTTCACGTACACGGTTGCTGTGATGAGCAGCGAGGACTCGATCCGGCGGATCGCATACGAGACGGGTATCGATCTCGCGGCAGACGGGGTGATTTACGCCGAGGTGCGCTTCGGACCGAGCCTCCACATGATCCACGGTCTCGCCCGCGAGGCAGCGATCGAAGCGGTGCTCGACGGATTCGCGGCAGCGCAGCGCGAGACGGGGATTGTGCTGTACGCCATCGCTTCAGCGCTCCGCCACGAAACGGACTCGGAAGAGGTCGTACGCGCCGCTATCCCCTACCTCGACAAGGGCCTGATCGGGTTCGATCTCGCCGGCCCCGAAGCAGGATTCCCCGCTGATGACCATCTCGCGGCCTGCCGCCTGGCTCGCGACGCAGGTCTTGGCTTGACGATCCATGCGGGAGAGGCCGACACGGCCGCTTCGATCTGGCGCGCCGTCGCCAGATGTGGCGCCACGAGGGTTGGACACGGCGTCCGTATCGCCGACGAGACGGACTTCGACGGAAGCGCCATTGCGACCGTCGGCCCACTGGCACGCCGGATTCGCGATCATCGTATCCCGCTGGAAGTTTCGATTACCTCCAACCTCGACACCTCTGCGTTCCCCTCGGCAGCGGAGCATCCATTCGGTGCCCTGTACAGGAGTGGCTTCACGGTCACGATCAACACCGACAATCGGCTCATGAGCCGGGTCAGCCTGACGGACGAGTACGAACTCGCCGCGACCACGTTCGGTCTCGGAGTGGCCGACCTCGAAGAGATCACGGTGAACGCGTTCGAAGCCGGATTTGGTGACTGGCCGGAGCGCCGGCGTCTGATCGACGAGGTGGTCCGTCCCGCCTATGCCAGCGTTGCGTCCAACCAGGCGGCGACTTCCGACAAGATCTGAACCTGATCCGGTTCGTTGTGCATTTCATGTCGGAGGCCCGGATAGACCTTCCGCTCAACTGAATCAACCGCGGCGAGCGGTGCGGATGCCGACGGAGGGACGAGTGGATCGTCGCCGCCGTGAATCACCAGGGTCGGTGTGTCGATCCCCACGATCACGTCACCGGAACGGTCCTGCGCCGCGAAGGTCTCCATACCCAGGCGAGTCGTCGCTTTCGTGTAGACCAGAGGATCCGCGAAGTAGGCCTCCCCCACCGCTTCATCACGCGAGAGTTGCGCGCCGTCGATGGAGTTCGGCATCGCGAGTTTGGGCGTGACCCGACCAAGCAACTGAGCTGCGAATCGCAGGGCCCCCGGCACATCGGCATCGAGCGCGGGAGCGCTGAGTACCCCGGCGTCGGGATGTGGCCGCTCCTCTGCGAGGTAGTACGCGCAGATCAGGCCACCGAGCGAGTGTCCGTAGAGAACCCAGGGGATGTCCGTTCGTACGAGTCCCGACTCGACAACGCCTTGAACGTCGTCGACGAAGTCGTCGAACGAGTCGGCATAGGCGCGGGTGCCCTCCGAGAGACCGTGACCCCTCAGATCGAATGCGGAGACGGCGTATCCCCGATCGGCGAAGAACCGCGCCACGTGGTCCCATCGCCCGGAATGCTCGCCGAGGCCGTGAACGATGAGGAGGGCTCGTTGCGGATCTCCTTCCGGTGTCCAGGTCCTCGTGTGCAACACCAGGCCGTCCTGGGTGGTGTACGTGCCGGTAGTCTCATCCATGTGTTGCTCCGATCGACGCTGCGAAGGCGGCACCAACGATGCCGGCCTGGTTTCTGAGAACGGCAGGCACGATGCGCGCCTGGGTCGTGAAGTGATGCGAGTACGTCTCGAATCGCTTCGAGATTCCGCCGCCGAACACGAAAAGGTCCGGCCAGAACAGATCTTCGATGTATTCGAGCAACTCATCGACCCTGATCGCCCACCAGTCGATCTCCAGTTCGCCTCGCTTGACGAGGCGTCCGGCCGCATAGTGCTCTGCCTTCTGCCCTTTGAAGATGAGGTGGCCGAGCTCGGTGTTGGGGATGAGGCGACCATCGTAAATATAGGCGCTGCCAATCCCGGTTCCGAACGTCAGGAGGATCACGGCGCCTTTGACGCCCTTCGCCGCGCCATGGCGTGCTTCTGCAAGCCCGGCCGCATCGGCATCGTTGAGGACCGTTACCGGCATCTCGAGGCGGTTGCTGAGCATCGTTGCCGCATCCAATCCGATCCAGCCATCGTCGATGTTGGCAGCCGTCTCGACGACGCCGGAGCGCACCACTCCGGGGATCGTGACGCCGACAGGTCCGTCCCAATCGTGCTCCGTGATGACCTGAGCGATGGCATCCGAAACCGCGGCCGGGGTCGAAGGCTGCGGCGTGGGGATGCGGAGTCGCTTCGCCGCCAGCGTGCCGGTCTCGAGATCAACGGGTGCACCCTTCACACCCGATCCGCCCACGTCGACACCGAAGACCTGCACCGCTACGCCTCCTCCATGATGACCCGTTCCAGACCGGCAGCATATCGGTTCACATCGAACCCGGCTGCATCGAACGGAGGCTCGATCCTGACTCCACCGGGATACTCCGGGAAGTTTCTCTTCAGCGTCGTCACACCGGGGTAGGCGAAATCGTCGATTCCGGACGAGGAGGGCAGAAGGACGATGAGCACTGGACTCCGCGGTCGGATCGCCACTTGCACGCCCTCCAGTTGCCGCAGATGCTTTGCGAGTCGGCGCACGTCGGCGAGGGCACTCGCTGCGACGTGTTGAGGAATCGGATCCTCGAGAGGGATGACGGTTGCGCCTGTCGGTGCCGGTTGGAGGGCCGACCATCGAGCGGTGAGAACGATCGTTCGAGTCGCTCGGGCGTCGTCGAAGACACCCAGATGGTTCGGATGTCCGACGACAAGCGTGTCATCGCAGGAGTCGGGGACGACCGTACGACCTCGGATGCACGGCAACTCCCGGGAGCCCGGGAGTCCCAGGAGTGGTACCTTGACATCGGGTTGCAGGGC
>JBLWQS010000176.1:0-4203 GCA_048452705.1 Acidimicrobiia bacterium | reverse complement strand
CGCCAGATGACGTCCCGAGCGATGAATCGCGGGACTCGATCAAGTGCGTAGGCCTGGATGAGCGCGTCGGCGAAACCCCCGAAGTGGTTCGACACGGTGAGTTGCGGGCCGGCGGACGTCTCACCAGGCCGTTGACGAACCTCGACGCTGCGGTAGACCACGCGCACAGCGAGATTGGCGATGTTCTTGAGGACGCGCTGGCGACGACTCAAACCAGATGCGGTGGACTGCGCCGTCATGTCGCCTCCCTATCAACTCGCAACCACGGTACCCACTGACCCCCGTGATGGTCAACGAACCGCAGCAGACTGTGCAAGATGACGGCGGCTACGACGGAGACCGCGATGATGACTGCGTTGACGTTGAGCGGCGGAATCAGGAGGTCGAAGAATGTCCGGCCGAGAGGAAGCGCAAGGATGAGAGCGAAGGCGCCCAGCAGCGAGCCGATGAGCACAGCCCGCTTCGGCGTCAGTGGGCTGATCAGTTCGACCAGGACCCACATGCCGACAAGCACCATCGTGATGGTCGTTGCGCTCCTGGCCACCGAGAGGTCGGTGTTGATCGCTCGGGTCGCGCTGTAGACACCGTATGCGGCGGCAGCCGCGACCACTCCCGCGGGTATGGCGAATCGCATGATCCGTTGGAAGGCTCCCGGACGAACGGGCTCCTCGGTCGATTCGAATGACAGGAAGAACGCCGGGATTCCGATCGTCAACGACCCGATCAGTGTGAGGTGCCGGGGCAATAGCGGGAAGGCCCAACCGGCGAAGCCGATCGCGACGGCCAGGATCGCCGCATATACGGTCTTGGTGACGAACAGCGAAGCGACGCGCTCCATGTTCGCGATCACGCGACGGCCCTCCGCTACGACGAACGGCAGGGCAGAGAACTCGTTGTCGAGCAACACGATCTGGGCCACCGACTTGGTGGCGGGCGCACCGGCACCCATGGCAATCCCGATGTCGGCACGCTTGAGCGCGAGAACGTCGTTGACACCATCCCCCGTCATAGCAACCGTGTGACCGGCCCCCTGAAGGGCCGTCACCATCGAGCGCTTCTGATCTGGTGTCACGCGGCCAAACACGGCGTCCTCGTTGATGGAGGTGCCGAAGTCCGCCGTTTCCGAGTCAGGCAGGTTTCTTGCATCGACCGTTCGATCCGCATTCGGGATTCCAACGATGGAAGCGATCGCTCCGACGGTCGAGGCTGAATCGCCGGAGATCACTTTCGGTGTCACATGCTGGCCGACGAAATACCCCACCGTCTCGGCAGCATCGCTCCGGATCTGCTCAGCGAACGTGAGATATCCGAAAGGCTCGAGTCCTTCCAGAAGATCGTCTTCACCGTTCGGGAGCGGCGCATCCGTCACTGCTACGAGCAGCACCCGGTCTCCGGTCGCAGCGGCCGCACTCAGTCGTTCGAGCAACTCTGGATCCTCGTCACCGAGAACGATCTCTGGAGCGCCGATGACCCAGGTTCGTCCGTTGTCGAACCGGACTGCCGAGAACTTCTTTGCCGAAGAGAACGGCACGAAGCGATCGACCGTCCAATCTGGGTCGTGCGGATACGCCTTGGCGATACCCGACATCGTGGGATTTGGATTCGGGTCGGCGGCTGCGAGCGCAGCAAGTGCCTCGGCAAACTGCTCCGGATCGTGGTCTCCGAGAGCGACCGTCTCTCTATGTCTGATCAGACCGGTGGTCAGTGTCCCCGTCTTGTCGACACAGACGATGTCCACCCTTGCCAGAGTCTCGACGGCCTGCAGTTCCTGGACCAGGGCGCGACGCTTGCCGAGACGAATCACCGCCACCGCCATCGCCATCGAGACAAGAAGCACCAGGCCTTGCGGCACCATCCCCACAACACCCGCAACGGTTGACACCATCGCGTTTCCGAGCGATCCGTCGACCTGCAGCTGACTCCAGAACAGCAGACCACCGATGGGAATGAGCAACCACGTGACGATGCGCAGGATCTGGTCGATCCCGGCCATCAGTTCGCTCTTCGCGAGCGTGAACTCTTTCGCTTCTGAGGCAAGATGTTGCGCATACGCATCATCTCCCACTGCCGTGATCTTCACCGTCGTCGATCCTGCAACGAGGAACGAGCCGGACATGATGGATTCGCCGACCTCTTTGTGAACCGGGTCGGCCTCTCCCGTGAGCAGGGATTCGTCGACCTGAACGCTCCCGGCGATCAAGACGATCCCGTCTGCCGGGACCTGGTCACCCGTCACGAGCCGGATGACATCATCGAGGACTATCTGATCGGTGGGTATCTCCTTGTCGTCGCCGTCGCGTAACACCGTCACGGTCGGCTCCACGAGCACACTGAGCTTGTCGAGGGTGCGCTTCGCCCGAAGCTCCTGGACGATCCCGATGACGGCATTGGCCACCATCACGAAGCCGAAGAGTGCGTCTATGGGGTGCCCGAAGACGAGCACGATCACGAGCATCACCGACATGATCGCGTTGAACCGGGTGAGAAGGTTCTCTCTCAGGATGCTCGAAACGGATCGGGAGACCCGCGAGTCGACGATGTTGACTTTGCCGTCTGCCACGCGGTCCCGAACCTCAGCGGAAGTCAGGCCCGCCACGCCCCCCGCGACCGTCACAGTCGGTCGAAAAGCATCGTCGCTACCCGCCGTAGTGATCTTCGTAGTCTTGCATCGCCGCTGTCACGACGGCGAGGGCATGCTCTCGACCGTAGATTTCAGGAATCTCGACCTGATGATCTTCGCCCGGTAGCGTCTTGTAGGTGAGGAAGTAGTGCTCGAGTCGTGCGATCAGCGCTTCTGGGATCTCCGAGATGTCTCTCGCGTCGCCGAGGACTGCATCATCCAGCAGCACAGCGACGATCTTGTCATCGGCCTCGCCGTTATCGATCATCCTGAGACCGCCGACGACACGGGCGCTCATCATGATCTCGGACCGGTCGATCGCCCGTTCGGAGATGACACAGACATCGAGCGGATCGCCGTCTGCTTCGGTGACCTCAGGCGACATGGCCGCCACGCGCTCGGCGCAGTAGGTCTTCGGGATGAGACCGTAGAGGGTCGGCGGGGAACTACTCCCTCGCTGGGGTCGATCAACCTTCAGGTAGCCCGTCCGCTTCTCAACCTCGTACTTCACGAAGTCGAAGGGAGAGATTTCGATGAACGCCGTCACGATCTCGGGCGCGTCGGGACCGGTCTCGAGCCCATGCCACGGATGCGGGCGCCAACGATAGAACGGTTCGGGGAATCCCATACAGCCTCCTCGACCGAGAGCGTAGCCGACACCGCGTTGGTGCCCACATCCACAGTGTCACCAACATATAGATGTTGTTGACATATGCATGTGTCTTACATATACTGTGGGCATGGGACCACACGGATCACACCATCACTCAGGCCGCAGACGAGGCGTCGGCCGCTCCCGACATCGTCGAGACGACGGATCATGGAGCGTCGCAGCACGACTGGAGCGCTTCAACGAGCCGGTCGTTCTCGCCATCCTCAGGGATGGATCCGCTCACGGATACGACCTCGCTGAATCGCTGAGGGCATGGGTGCCCGACGAACAGATCGACCTCGGAAACCTCTATCGGATGCTCAGGTCGATGGAAGACGAAGGAATAGTCCGATCCGAGTGGTCCGACAACGCACCGGGTCGAGCGAAGCGAACCTACGAGCTGACCCCCGAAGGAGAGGAACTCCTCGACGCCTGGGTCCGGTCACTTCGATCCACAAACACCACCATCGCCCGTTTCCTACAGGAATACGACGGCGACACGAAGGGAAACACATGAGACGACACGCACGAGGAATGGGCCGGGGCCGAATGGCTTCCGACCGGTTCGACGAATACGACGACGCCCCGCGTAGGGGTGGCATGGGACTTGACCTCGGCCATCACGGATTCCACGATCACGGCCGGCGATTCAACCGACCGTCCACGATCGAACGCGTCCAGTATCTCGAAGAGTTCCAGCGGGACCTCGAAGAGATGACCGAAGATGTGGCCAGCCAACTCGCCTGGCTCAAACAGCGCGAGTCCGAACGAGCAACGTCCTAAAAGGCCGTACGCTGTACGAACGAGAACAGCGGACAGAGGTGAAGCCCGATCGCTCCAACAAGTCCCCCCGCAAAGCGGGGGGACGCGGAGCGTCAGCGACGCAGGGGGGCTCCGGCTCACAGCTCACCGCTCAAAGCTCACAGCTCTT
>JBLWQS010000175.1:0-4212 GCA_048452705.1 Acidimicrobiia bacterium | reverse complement strand
ACCACAGCCCGACGCCACTTCACGATCGACTGCTCGCTGCGGCTACCACCACGACGCACAATCCGCTGCAGTCGCCTCCCTTCCTCATCGGTCAAACGACGCACCCGAACTGGTTTCGACATCGACACCCTCCCTTGATCAAACAGCCATGGACTGCTCAAGGATGCGCGATTTCGTCAACCGAACCAAGGACCCCCAACGTTTGTGGTCACAGCACTAGCGGACAGTTGTGGGCGATCGACCGAGGGGTCACTGTCACTGACCGGTGGCCCTGTTGGTCGCGAAATCCACGGTTCTGTCACACCCTCTGAATACCCTCTGCTCATGATGTCAGAGCGGGACCGGAAGGTCCTCGACTTTGAGGGCTCGTGGTGGCTGTTTCCTGGACCAAAGGATCGGGACATTCGCGAGTACCTCGATATGAGCGCGACCCGCTACTACAAGGCGGTTCGACGTCTCATCGATGATGATGACGCGCTCGCATATGCACCGCTTACCGTGCGACGACTGCGTCAGATGCGTAGCGATCGTCTGGAGCAGATCGCTCGCCGCACCGGGACCACGCTTTGAGCGAGGAACCAACCGCTCCCCGATTCGGTGAGGAATTCGACGAACTGGTTCGTCGAATCGGCGTGTACTCCTGGTCGACGATCGGCGTCTTGGTCCTGATCCTGGTCGGAGCGTTCGTCCTCATCGAGGGACGAATCATCTTCGCTCCGCTGTTCATCGCCCTGATCGTTGTGATCGTGCTGAACCCGTTCGTCACCGCGCTCCAGCATCGGGGGATCCACCGACTCATCGGCGCAGCGATCGCGTTCCTTGGGCTTCTCGCGGCGCTCGTGGCGATCGGTTTGGTCGTGATACCGAGCATCGCCGATCAGACCCGGGGATTTGCCGCCGAGTTCCCCCTGCTCTACGACCGTTTCATCGAGCAGGTCGTCACATTCGGGGATCGGTTCGGTCTCGATCCCTCGCTCTGGTCTTACGACCAGATTCTCGAGTACCTCAATGACCCGGAGAATCAAGACACGATCCTCTCGATCGTCTTCGACCGTCTCGGAACGCTGACGACCGGGATCTTCGAGTTCATCCTCGTGTTCCTGCTCGGCCCCGTCGTTGCCTTCTATGTCCTGATCGATCTTCCGAACGTTCAGCAGCGATTGCTCGACATGGTTCCCGAGCGGAACCGGGCCGAAACGGCATACGTGGGACGGCGACTCAACAGTGCCGTGGGCGGTTTCCTCAGAGGCCAACTTGTCGTCGCGATCATCGTGGGTGTGATGCTGAGCTTCGGCTACTGGCTGATCGATCTGCCGTTCTGGATGCTGATCGGGATCGTCGGCGGTGTCCTCAACATCGTTCCTTTCCTTGGCCCGTGGGTGGGTGGCATCCTCGGCGTCGCTATCGCTTTGACGACAGCCGACTTCTCCACGGCGGTGTGGGCGGTCGTCGTCGCCGTCGTCGTTCAGCAGATCGACAACAACTTCGTGAGCCCGAGCGTCCTGCGGGCCACCGTGCGTCTGCACCCGGCCGTGACGCTGCTGGTATTGGTTCTCGCAGGAGCCGTTGCCGGCTTCTGGGGAATCGTGATCGCCGTTCCACTCACCGCAGCTCTCAAGATCATCTTCGGCTACTGGTGGAGGACCAGAATCCTGGACCAGACTCCACGCGATGCCGCCGAGTCGATGTTCATCGAGCCCCCACAGCGCAAGTTCTGGACCCGCGAGATCGAAGCCGTGAAGATCCCGAGCGAGGACTCGGATGGGGATCAAGATGACTCGTAGTGCGTGCCTGAGAATCCCCGGCTGATCGTCCATTCATGATCGACTTCGTCGTTCTCGCGCTCGTGGTGCTGCTGGTGGTCCGCGGATGGGTGCGCGGCTTGGTCCGAGAAGCGATAGACGTCGGCACGCTCGTGCTCGGCGCACTGCTTGCCTTCCGGCTCGCTCCGACCGCCGGACGCCTGCTCTCGGATCTGACGGACCTCTCTCCTGAGCCGGCGCGCGTGATCGGTGGGGTCGTCCTGTTCATCGCCATCACGGTTGGTGCGACCATCGTCGGCTCTCTGATCCATCGGTCGATCAAGCACCTACCGGGTCTGACCACGCTCAACCGAATCGGTGGCGCAGCGCTTGGTGTTGTCTACGCCGCCGTGCTCGTCGTGATCGCGACAACTCTGATCTCTGCCACACCCATGCCCTCAGCCTTGGCCGAGGAGGTAGAGCAATCCAGCGTCGTCGCTTTCGTCGTGGAGCCGGATAGCGTCGCTCAGGATGTGATAGGCCTCTTGTCCGGCGATCGGGCTCTTCAATCGATGATCTGGATTCGGAGTGCCGTGGACGGCTGGACGATCGACCCGAGGTTCACCGACGTCACGCTTCCCGGTATGGACGTCGGAAGCGGTAGCCATGCCTCGACCGCTACCGCGGACCTCCTCTATGAGGAGATCAATCGTGACCGGGCCGAGGCTGGACTGGATCCTCTCACCTGGTCCGAGTCGATGAGTCTCGTGGCCGTGACCCGTGCCTTCGACGTGTACCGTTCCGGTTCGTTCGAGGCAGTTTCACCGATCGCAGATCGGCTCTCCGAAGTCGGTATCTCAGGAACGAACCCGGTCGAGTACCTGTTGCTCGCGCCAACACCCGATGGCCTCGTTGAGGCAGCGAACACAGGAGAAGGATTCACGACCGTGGGTATCGGAGTTGTCGATGGTCCTCTCGGACTCATGGCCGTGATCGTGTTGGCCGACTGACGTCAGGGCGTTGCCAGGCGATCGGAGCGGGTGGGTCTCGCGACACACGCCACGCTAGATCGTCCAACAACGCCCTTCGACGTACTACTCCTCGGCGTCTTCGTCGCTGTCTTCTCCGTCTTCCTCTGTCGATGACTCGCCGGCATCGTCCGGGTCGGATCCGACGGCTGCGGCCTCATCGGTCGTTCCTTCGGAGGCTTCTGGTTCGTCCACATCAGACACAGCAGAAGCTCCATCCTCGGTGGTCGGGTCGATCGCGGGTTGCGGATACTGCGCAGCTGCGTCGGACACGGCCTTCTTCGACTGTCGTTTTCCGAGGACGATCGCAGCGATGACCGCTGCCACGCCAACGACGAGCACGACTCCGAGAACGATCCACAACCACGCGAGGCTGCTGCCACCGAACTCGGACTTCGCGTAGATCTCCTTCTCGCCACCGAGAACCGGGAGGTCCCAGCGGAGACGTCCGTCGGCTAGGACCTCGTCGGCGTTGTGCTCGACGACCGTGCCGGGTAGGCCGAGAACGAAGTTCGCGGAGAAGATGTCGCCTGTCAGGGCAGATGGATCGAGGCCGATGTCTCCAAGATCCTCCTCGGGTGCGGAGACCTTCGCCGTCAATTCGGCCGTCGCATCATCCATCGTGAAGGAGAATTCCTGGAAGAGCGGGTCTTCGGAACCGGTCACTCCTGTCAGGTCGTCCATCGCCTCGTTGACGTTGGTGAACTCCTTCGTCACCCCGGTATACGTCATGTCGCCTTCGGTCCGGACCGTGGCCTCGCCGTCTTCCGTTTCGAGGTCCAGTTCGCCGAACAGATCATCGACACTTCCGCCGGACGATTCGATGACCCCGAGGAACTCCTCGTCGAGACCGAACTCGAACGCCGCTGTGCCGGACTGATCCTCGTTGATATCGACGAGGACGTTCATCTCGGCGCGGCATGCGACCGTCAGCAGGGCGATGCCTGCGATGAGCAGGAGTATTTTCTTCATTCGGTGCTCCCGGGGATCGTGGACTGTGGGGCGGATGGTATACCTCCAGTCATCTCGGCAGTTGCATATGCTGACTTGATGCTTTCCGAGGCACAATCTCTGCACACGGCACTCGTCGCGGCGTTCCCAGACTATGTGACGGCGGTATTCGCTCGGCAGGGATATCCGCTTGATCGGACCTCGGCGGAGTCGATCGAGGCAGCCACCGCGTTCCTGGATGTCGAGCTCGGTATGGAACTCGAGCAGCAGTACCGGGAGCAACGCCGGAGTCCGCTCGAGATCTTCCGAGCGGCGCTTGAAACTGTGGCCCGTGACCTGTGTGACGCGAAAGTGCCACCGGCGGCCTCGGAGAGCACGTTCGCGGAGACGGATGAGTACGGCCTTGCCCCTGGAGGACCTGCCGCCCTGGGCCCCGAGGCACACCATGCTCACCTGGCGTGGGGCGCCGCGAAGGCGTCCGCATTCATGGC
>JBLWQS010000174.1:0-4231 GCA_048452705.1 Acidimicrobiia bacterium | reverse complement strand
CGACTCGATGCGAGCGGTGAGCGACGTGGCGAGCGATCTCGGGATCGCCGTTCATCTCGACGGTGCAAGATTGTGGAACGCGACGGCCGCGTCCGGCGTCGGTCTCGATCAGTACGCCAACACCGCGGAAACGGTCAACGTGTGCTTCTCGAAAGGCCTCGGCGCTCCGGTGGGATCGGCCCTTGCCGGACCGCGAGAGT
Organism: Acidimicrobiia bacterium; assembly: GCA_048452705.1. Lineage (GTDB taxonomy): Bacteria > Actinomycetota > Acidimicrobiia > Spongiisociales > UBA5794 > JAHEEL01. The sequence goes on along the minus strand of JBLWQS010000174.1, from coordinate 4,031 downwards.
TGATCGATCGAGGCCGCTGGTTCAAGAAGATGTACGGCGGCGGGTTCCGTCAGGCGGGGATCATCGCTGCGGGCGCCCTTCATGCCCTCGAGCACAATCGCGATCGTCTCGTCGATGACCACACGAACGCCCGTCGATTCGCGTTGGCGGCTGCTGATCTCGCCGGTCTCACCGTCGACCTCGAATCCGTCCAGACGAACATCGTCTTCGTCGACGTGGCCGACGCCACCCGGTTCGCCGAGCGGCTCCGCTCGGCCGGTGTCGACACCCTTGCCCTCGGTACGACCCGAATTCGCGCGGTGTTCCACCTCGACGTGTCCGACGCCGAAACGACCAAGGCGATCGAAATCCTCAGAGAGGTTGTATCGCTTTAGCTGCGAGCTACACGAGCGCTGCGGTGACGACGGCCGCCACCGAGATCACGGCGGCGAGAAGCACCATCACAACGACGAACGCGTTGGAGATTCCGCCGTCGTCGAGAGGGTTGCGGATCGGCTTGACGTCGGCGACGAGTTCGTCGAGATAGTCGTCGTCATCCTTCACCATCGGTCGGAGGACCTGAGCGTGGGACGACACTGTTGAGGTCAGGGGGATCTCTGATGCGCCGGCAAACTCGGACGGAGAGTCCGGACGGAAGAGCACCTGTTCGCCGCCGAGGGACAGGTTGAACGACCCGTTGTGCTCCGGGGTGATCACGTAGTCGCTGCGATCCCACGAACCCAGCTGGTTGTCGCCGGACTCCAGCGTGACGCGCTCGGGATCAAGGGTCAACGTTGCAGCGAGTCCGCCCTCTACCTCACCCGGAAGGAGTACGTCACCCGTGAACGTCTTCGTCATCGATCCTCCAAATTCGCGTACACGTTGTGCATCGGCACATTACCCCTGCGGAGTGAAGCCGATTATCGGAAGTCACGCGATCGGATACCGTCGACCGACCATCGGGCGAACCGGTGTGCGACGAAGTTCGTTACTCCGTCGACGTGTTCGACGACTCCGTCGATCACGACTCCCACAGCCTTGCGTGCGACCTCGTAGTGCGCATCCCATACCTGCGGGAGAACGACCACGTTGAGCAAGCCCGTCTCGTCTTCGAGGTTCAAGAATCGAACGCCGCGAGCCGTCGACGGTCGCTGGCGGTGGGTGATGATCCCGCCGACGCGAGCACGGGTGCCGTGTCGGCGGTCTTCGAGGATCGTTCCGATCGGGAGACATCCCCGCTCATTCAGCGTGCCGCGCACAAGTGAGACGGGATGTGTCGTGGAGATTCCCGTCGACCAGAGGTCTGCCTGGACACACTCGGCGCCGTTCATCTCGGGGAGCGACGGAACCTCGCCGCCGGGTGGGAGCGAGAGTCGGTCCGGTCCGAGTTCGATCAGCGTCCCGGCCGTCCACATCCCTTCCCGCCGGTCGAGGCCGACCGGTGTAAGCGCACCGGACGCGGCAAGGCTTTCGTAGGCGTCGAGTGGGAGACCCGTTCGTTGCGCCAGATCCTCCGGGGTGGTGAATGCACCTCCGATCATGCGGGCTGCTTCGATCCGCACGATCTCCGCCTCACCAAGATCCCGGACATACCGGAGACCGATTCTCAGAGCGACGGCAGGGCGGACGGGATCATCCACCGGTCCTCTCCCCCGCCGCCACGATCCCCCGAGGTAGTGAGCGACGTCATCGCGATCAGCCTGGAATGGCTCGACGGTGCAGTCGAACTCGGAGGCGTTCACGTCCGGGACGAGGACGACGACGCCGTGGTGTTGGGCATCCTGCACGAGCGAGTTCGGCGTGTAGAAACCCATCGGCTGGGCGTTGAGCAGACCTGCAAAGAACTCCGTCGGCCAGTGGTGCTTCAGCCATGCGGCCGCGTAGACGATGTAGGCGAACGAGACGGAGTGGCTCTCCGGGAACCCGAACGACGCGAACCCCTGGAGCTTCTCCCAGATCTCATCTGCGGGAGCGCCGGTGATGCCATTTGAGGCCATGCCGGAGAACACCTCGGCATGGAGTCGGTCCATCGCTTCCGATGCCCGCTTGTGCGTCATCGCCTGACGCAGCCGGTCTGACTGGCCGGGCGTAAAGCCGGCGCAAACCCTGGCCAGTTCCATCAGTTGCTCCTGGAATATCGGGACACCGAGGGTCTTCCTCAGGATCGGCTCGGCCGACGGGTGCGGGTACCGGACAGCCTCCTCTCCGTTCCTGCGCCGGAGAAACGGATGCACGGATTGACCCTGGATCGGTCCTGGCCGGATGAGGGCCACTTCGATCGCCAGGTCGTAGAAGGTCCTCGGCTTCAGTTTCGGGAGGGTCGCCATCTGTGCCCTGGACTCGATCTGGAAGATCCCGACGGTGTCGGCCCGGGTCATCAGGTCGTAGACAACGGGTTCCTGCGCGATGGTGGCGAGGTCGATGTCGATGCCGTGTGTCTCTGCGATGAGGTCGACGGTCAGATGCATGCCGTTCAGCGCACCGAGCGCGAGGAGATCGAATTTGACGATTCTCATCGTCGCGCAATCGTCTTTATCCCATTGGAGAACGGAGCGGTCCTCCATCCTCCCCCATTCCATCGGCACCGTCTCCCAGAGGGGTCGGCGCGCAACGACCATGCCTCCCGAGTGGATGCCGAGATGGCGTGGGAACCCGTCGAGGCGGCGGCACACGTCGACGATGAGATCGCTGGTGAGTCCGACCGGGAGATCGACGACGTCACCGATCGCCGCGGGGTCGCGGGTATCGAGGTAGCGGGTGAGTCCGTTCACCTGAGCCTGTGTGAGAGCGAAGGCCTTGCCGACGTCCTGGAGCACCGACCGTGCACGGTAGGTGATGACGTTGGCGACCATCGCCGCCCGCTCCCGCCCGTACCGTCGGTAGCAGTACTGGATGACCTCCTCGCGCCGTTCGGCTTCGAAGTCGATGTCGATGTCTGGCGGTCGGCCGCGCTCGGAGGAGAGGAACCGCTCGAACGGGAGGTTCAACCGGATCGGATCGACGCGGGTCAGCCCGAGGCAGCGGCAGACGGCTGAGTCCGCCCCCGATCCGCGGATCTGGCAGTAGATGCCCTGTGAACGTGCAAATGTGACGATGTCCCACGCAACGAGGAAGAACCCGGCGAAGCCAAGTTCGGAGATCACCGACAGTTCGTGGTCCATCCTCCGGCGTGCATCAGGATCCATCCCACCTGCCTTGCCCGGATACACGTCGCGAGCACCCTCGTCGACGAGGTGCCTCAGGTACTCGTCTTCAGTTGTGAATGCTCCCGGCATCGGGAAGTCCGGCAACTCCGGGACGAGCAGATCGAGATCGAAAGCCAGCGTTGCTGCAAGGTCTGCGGACCGCTCAACCGCGCCGGGATAGCGGCGAAAGAGAGCAGACATCTCTTCGGGAGATCGGAGATGCCGGAGATCGGTCGCCGGCCGGAAGCCGTCGGCGGTATCGAGATCGCGTCGTCCTGCGATGGCGGCGAGAACCTCTGCGAGGTCCGCATCACGACGATGGGCATAGTGGGCGTTGTTGGTCGCGACGTACGGGATCTGAAGGCGGCGTGACGCCTCAACAAGGACGTCGTTACGAGCATCGTCGTCTGGCATGCCGTGGTGGGTGAGTTCGACGAAGAGCCGACCCTTGAAGATCTCGCGCAGCCTGGCTGCGGCGGTCATCGCACCTGCCAGGTCGCCGGCTTGTGCGGCTCGGGGGACGGATCCGCTGCGGCATCCGGTCAGGGCGACGAGGCTGCCGTCACGCGATGCGGTGGCAAGGTCGTCGTAGGAGTAGGCCGGTCGGTCCTTCTCGCCCCGGAACTGGCCTCTGGTCACGAACCGGCTCAATGCCGCATACCCCACCGGATCGGGGGCAAGGAGGACCAGATGATCCGAAGGAGGAAGGTCAACGGGCTTGCTCCCATGCATCCGCCGAATCCGCCCCCGCCTCGGCACCCTGTCCGGTCTCGATTCTTCCTCCCCCTCAGCGGGAGGTGGCGAGCGCAGCGAGGCGGAGGGGGTCAAGCCTGTCACCTGTCCCCTGTCCCCTGCCTGCTGTCCCCA
>JBLWQS010000173.1:0-4283 GCA_048452705.1 Acidimicrobiia bacterium | reverse complement strand
AGCGGCGATCGGATCGAGGAGTCAGTGACGGAACTCGGGAGGGCCACGGTACGGCATGTGTGACCCTCCTTGCGGTCTCCGGCACAACCGATTCCAGTATCCCAACTCCACGAAACCGGGGGAAGACCAGTCCGGGAGGGCACGAGTGTCGCCTGCCTCGGTGGAAGGCGGGAAGGGAATCTGACCGCACGGTTCAGGACGAGCGTCGCCGAATGCGGGGCCTGGTACCTGGCCTGCCTCCCCCGAGCGGGTCATTCGCCGCTTCGAGTATCCAGCCAGATCACCCGGCGAAGCGCCGAGTTGTCCCACCAAGGAATCCGCCACAGAATCCGGAGACGCTTATGAAACCCCGGATCGGATTGCTTGGGCGGCGTCCATCGACGCTGCACGAGCCGCGGGGTACAGGCCTGCGAGCACCCCGATCGCGAGACCGAGCAGCGGTGCGCTGAGCGGGACCCAGGCCTCCATCACGGGTACCCACTCTCTGATGGCCGCAATGGTCACGACAGTGGCCACGCCCATGCTTGAACCGATTGCTCCGCCGAGTGCTCCGAGGACGGCGCTTTCGGTGAGGAACTGGAGTGCGATCTGGCCTCGTCGTGCGCCAAGGGCTCTGCGGATTCCGATCTCGTTGGTTCGCTCGAGTACTGATACGAGAGTGACGTTTGCGATGCCGAGCCCTCCGATGAGGAGGGCGATTCCTCCGAGCGCGATGATGAGCAGGTTGACTTGCTCTTGGACTGCCGTACGGACCGGACTTGGTTCGAGCGGTACGTGCGACTCGATGTCCTCGGGGGCATCGGGCGACAAGGCTACGCGGATCTCTGAGGCGACTTGTTGGGCGGCGCCAATGTCTGTCTTCATGAGCAGTCGGCTCACTGCGGGCCAGCCGAATACTGTGTTGGCCGTTCCGTTTGAGATGAGGACAGAGTCGACGAGGCCGGCGGGGAGGTTGTGATCGCGGAGGATGCCGATGATCATGAGCGGTTGAGTACCTACGAAGATGGCCGGTTGCTGATCAACCATTGCGATCTGGAGGCGCTCCGCGGCCAGGGGTCCCAGCACGGCCACGGGATGGGCCGCGGCGTCGTGGATTGGATCGAGGAAGGTGCCGGTAGCGAGTTGCCCGTCGACCACGTCGACGAGCGAGGGGCTGGTTGCGAAGATCTGGATTGGGACCCCCTCGACATCGGCCGGGTCGATGCTGGCTCGCGTAGTGGCGATCGGATCGATGAGAACTTCCGTAAGGGTGGCGGCGGTGATGACGCCGTTGAGTCGGGTCGCTCTCACGACGGCATCTCGGGGGAGCGACCGCTGCTGTGTTCCAGCGATTCCTCCGGTCTGGATTCGAACTGTCGCCGTCACGCTGGTCGGTCGGAGCGCATCGAGCTCGAAACCGATCTGAGCGGCCGCTGATTGTGCAACACCGAGCGTCGCGACGAGCGCCGCCACACCGAGCACCGTTCCCAGGGCGGTCAGCGCTGTGCGGGCGGGCCGTGCCACCACCGTGCTGAGGCTCTCACCGAGGAGAGCACGTATTGAGAGGCGTCGTCCTTTGGGAATCGGGCCAGACGATTGTTGGTCGCTCACGAGATGACTCGTCCGTCGTCCATTGTGACAATGCGGTCGGCTCTGGCGGTGATGGTTGGGTCGTGAGTCACGATCACGACGGTGATGCCCGTTGCCCGTAGGTCCTCAAAGACCTGGAGGACCTCTTCCGAGGTCGTGGAGTCAAGGTTGCCGGTTGGTTCGTCACACAGGAGGACTGAAGGTCCGCCAACGACTGCTCGCGCAATCGCTACGCGTTGCTGCTCACCGCCTGACATGCGGGTTGGAAGGAAGAAGGCCCGATGCGAGAGACCTACGCGGTCTAGGGCGGCTAACGCAGCTTGGCGATGGTTCGGCGTCTTCTCTCGGTAGAGCAGCCCAAGCTCGACGTTCTCTACAGCTGAGCGGTGGGCGAGCAGGCTGAACGCCTGGAATACGAATCCGATCCGCTGGGCACGAATGGCAGCCAGTTGCCGGTCCCTGAGGGAGGTGACGGGCGTGCCATCGATTCGGTAGGTGCCTGAGGATGGCCGATCGAGCAACCCGAGCACGTTCAGGAGCGTTGATTTACCCGAGCCGGACGGCCCGACGACCGTCAGATAATCGCCCCGGTCGACGGTCAGATTGATACTGGATAGGGCGTGGACCGGCGGGTCCGTGTCGAACGTGCGGCCGATCCCGTTGAGTTCAAGGACGTGTTGCGGTTCCGGCGTCATTGCCTGCCCACAACGACGAGATCGCCCGAATGAAGGTTGCCGTCAATCGCGGTGACTTCGACCGCGCCCTCGGCCTCGACACCGGTGGTCACCGGGACGACCCTCGGCTCGCCGCCACCGACATCGACGGTAACGACGATCTCGCCGTCGGCGCGGGTAGTCAGTGCCGCGTAGGGAACCGACAACGCATCCTCATCGCTCGCGGCGACGACAACGCGCACGAGAAGGCTGATACGTTCGGCCACGTCGAGTGGCACCTCGGTGGCGAGACGAAACTCGTACTCGCCGTCCGCCGCCTGACCAGTTCCGGGCACGTCAGCAACCATTTCAACGATCGCCGGATGAGATACGCCAGCGCTGTCGGTGACCGTGGCAGCTGCTCCTTCGCTGAGCAGCAGCACGTCTGTGGCGGGAACAGTCCCCACAAGGGTCGGTTCGCCCCGAGTGAGACTGATCGTGCCTCCGGAGGTAAGCGTCCCCCGGCTGACCGTCGTGGCACTCACATGGGCAGGGAGGGTCTTGACGAACACGACAGACCAGCGCGGCAACCTGGCTGCCACCAGCCGACGCTCAGCCGGATCACCGGGTTTGGACGGCGCAATCGTTCCTTTGATGGGTATGGCGTCGTAGCCGGCACTCCGGATCAGCTTGGCGACAGCGAGCGCAGTCCCGGAACCGTACACCCCGTCGACGTCCCCTGGTTCGAAGCCGAGCCGTTCTAGCGCCTGCTGGAGCTGAAGAACGTCCTCACCCACGCTGCGGAGCGACACGTCGCGCAGCATTGGGAGCTCACCTTGCAGAACGATGACCGGATGGCCCGCCACGGCGAGGAGCACATCGCCCTCGCCTATCTCACTCCCGACTTCGACGACGTAGCTGATAGCCGGCTCGAAACCGAGGTCCGGAACGTCAGTCGCGATGTCAATCGTCGAGGCAGGGCGAAGTGTCGCCCGCATCGCGATCGTCTGCTCGATCCGGCCCGCCTCCACCGGGACCGCTATGAGCGATGGGGTCGGAGGCGCGGTAGCGGATTCGATTTCGTCCGCCGTGCTCAGATTCCGACCTAGCCACCAGCCGGTGCCCGCCGTGGTTGCCGCGAGCGCAACGACCAGTACCAGCACTAGCGTGCGACGGCCGTGTGGCCCCCTTGTCGTCGGGGCGGCTTGGGTTGGCTGATCGACTTCATGTGGCCTTGCCGGCGTTTCGGCTTCCGGCTTGCCTGTGTCCTTGGCTGCCATCTAGCCGGATTCTGCCAGATTCGGCAACTTGAGGTCCTCTACGAGATCGGAGTGTTCTTCAACGAATGGCACCTCGTAGGCAGCCCGCACCCTCTTACCGATGTCGCTCAATCCAACCTCTCGGTCACATTCACCGACGCGGTCAAACAGTCCTACCTCTTCGGCTTGAAGGGCCGCCAATTCGGGTCCGAAGACCGAGTTGGCGGCGTAGGTGCCGGTCGTCTCGTCGATTGGCAACAACGATACGTCGGGCACCAGACCCCGTTCAATCAGACCGGCAAGCTGCGACCCGATCTGTGCAAACGCCGACTCCGGTGAGACCACGTCGTGGCCGCTGGCAGCCATGCAACCTGACCAAGCCTCTCTCGCATCGACAAGGCGAGGGTCGGCCTGGACCCGATCCTCAAGATCGTTGTAGGCGAGCAGCATCTTCTCTTGAGCCAGCAGGAGCGTTGCCATATCCCCGAAAGCGGCGGCGTTGCCCTGGCCTATGCACGATTCCGGTCCGCTGAAGGACACCTCGCCACCATCGGGACTCTCGATGACCACTCTGTCCTCGAGACCCCCATGCAACGCCGATTCGTACGCCTCCCGTACGTCGGGACTCAAAGACTCAAAGATCGCAGCATTGGTCCCCGGCAGAGCGACCGCACCGGCCGCCGGTCGTCCCGCCTCAAGGCCGAACCCGGTGCTGATCCCCCAACCCGGCAAGCGAGATTGGGGGATCCCATTCTGCGACTCCACGACATACTCGAAGCCCTGGGATCGCATGCACTCTGCC
>JBLWQS010000172.1:0-4301 GCA_048452705.1 Acidimicrobiia bacterium | reverse complement strand
GTTCTGGTGCGCTCGCGCCGGCGGGTCGTATCGGTTGAGGCCCGGACGATGTCGTTGACGATCTGGAATCGCGCGCCGGCAATCGCGGTGTCGGCCGACGTGCCCATCTCCGAGCGGAGATCGGCGAGCAGTTGGTCTCGAAGCCGCAGGATCTCGCCACCACCGGGAAGCTGTTCGATCTGTTCGACAAGACCGGGGTCCTCGTCGATCAGGGCGACGGCGAGCCAACGATCATCGAATCGCTCGGTGACCTCAGGCGCACCGGCGATCACCGGTGTGAGTCGATCGATCGCGGCCTCAACCTCGGCTCCGTAGTCAATCTGGAAGGAACTCAAGAGACCCCATCCCACGCCGCGATGGCTACGACGGCATCTTTCAGATCCTCGATCCCCTGACCGGAGCGGGCCACCATCGGAACGACGGGGATGCCGAGGCGGATGGAGAGTTCGGCAGAATCGACGGCGATCCCGCGTGACGTTGCCACGTCCGTCATGTTCAGCACGAGGATCGTCGGAATTCCGGTCTCGAGGACCTGAACCGCCAGGTAGAGGTTCCGTTCGAGGTTCGCAGCGTCGACAACAACGACCACAGCGTCGGACTCGCCGCTCACCAGGTAGTCCCTGGCGATCATCTCCTCCGGAGATGAGGCGTTGAGGCTGTACGTGCCCGGAAGATCCACGATCTGGATGGACTGGTCGTCGTGTCGGAACGAGCCTTCACCCCTCGCGACCGTCTTCCCCGGCCAGTTCCCAACGTGTTGCTTCGCACCCGTGAGGAGGTTGAAGATGGAGGACTTGCCGGTATTGGGGTTACCGGCGAGCGCAACCGTCAGAGCGCCGGTTGCTGCGTACCGTTCGCGGCGCTCGGCTCCGGTCATCCGTCAACCTCCCGCACGATCACGAGGTCGGCGTCTCGCCGCCGGATGGCCACCCGTGATCCCATGACCGCGTACTCGACGGGGTCACCGAGCGGCGCTTTGCGCATCGCCGTCACTCGAGTACCCGGGACGAACCCCATCTCGACGAAGCGCCGTACGCCGACGTCTGAGGTGTACCCGACCACGATGCCTGTGGCGCCGAGTCCGAGTTCGCCAAGCGGGATCGTGTCGGAGGTCATCGGGCCTCCAAACGGATGCCGTCCGCGATCTCGGTGCCCAGGTGCAGGCATGCACCGTCGATCGCCACGAGACGGTCACCACTCTTGCCGACGCCGAGCACCTCGATCGAAGCGCCCGGATCGAGTCCCTGGTCGGCCACGAAGGCCGCAAGTGCATCCGGTAGATCGATCGAGACGATCGCAGCGTGCGTACCGGCGGCCATCACCGATAGCTGCTGGGTCAGCGGCATGGAACCTTCGTCAACACCTGCCGGAATTGCCCGCCCCTGAGGTCCCGTTGACGGGTCCCCGAGGAATCCCGAAAGCAGGTCGGCGACTTCATCGGGCGTCACGTGTTCGAGATCACAGGCCACGTCGTCGGCGCGTGCTGGCGTCATCCCGAGCTGCTCGGAGAGGAACACGCCCCAGAGCCTGCGGCGTCGGAGAATCGAAGAGGCAACGGCCCTACCGTGTTCGGTGAGTGATACACCCCGGTACGGCTCATAGTCGACGTAACCGCGGGCATCGAGCTTCCGGATCATCTGGTTGACCGATACACCGGTCACGTCGAGTTGAGTCGCAACATGAGACATGGACACCGGCTCGGAGCGGCCATCCTCAACCGCTCGGGCAACCGTGATGAGATACATCTCTTCGGATTCTGACGTACCGGTTTGATGTTGAACCATGCCTATGAATTCCCGTCCTCAATGTTTAGGCATGCCTTATGATAGTCACGCGAACGAGACACCGATCCGTTTCACGACCGCTTCGGTATCCTTCCCCGACGCAGGGATTCACCAGACACAGGGAGTCACCGAATGCGCCAGTTCCTCCGCTCGAAGATCCACCGGGCTTCGATCACTCAGACCGACCTTCACTACGAAGGTTCGCTTACCTTGGACCGCGACCTGATGGACGCCGCACGAATCGGCGACCATGAAGTGATCCACGTTGTCAACGTCAACAACGGCGAGCGCTTCACCACGTATGCGATCGAAGGTGCTCGCGGATCCGGGATCGTGGGTCTCAACGGCGCCGCGGCACGATTGGGCATGCCGGGCGATCTCGTCATCATCATGACATTCGAGTACGTCGACGTCGAAGACGACGGCACAACACGAGTTCCGATCGTGGTCGCCGTCGACGGGAAGAATCGGGTCGTCGCGACCTGATCACCCCGCGTGGGTCGAACAGGGCCCATCTCACAAACTCCTCTCGGAGTCCCGCGGAGCCGCGTATTGTCCGTGCAATGCACGAACTCATCGGCACCTGGCGCCTCGTCGAATGGACATTCACCGTGAACGATTCCCGTCCTACCCATCCGTGGGGCGGTGACCCGGTCGGCCTTCTCACCTACGGCAGCGATGGGCGAATGTCCGCATCGCTCATGAGCATCGGAAGGCCCTCGGCACCAACCCGGACGCTGAGCGCCGCACCGATCGACATCCGGGCCGCCGCCGCAGCGGGTTACCTGTCGTACGCCGGCGCATACACGGTCGAAGGCGACGACGTCCTCCACCACATCGAGTTGAGCCTCATGCCCAACTGGGTGGGCACCACCGAACGTCGCCACATCGAGTGGACAGCGACCGGGACAGGAAGAGACCTCATCCTCTCAACGCCGCCGACCCGAACCGACGGCGGCCGGACCGCGGTGAATCGCCTCCGATGGGAGAAGACCCCGGCGGGCGTCCAATCCGACGAACACCGAATGCCACCGAGCCGCCCGAACGACGGGTAGCCTCGGACCAGGCTCAAAGCCTCTCTCTGGGGACACATGGCAAGATCAAGCGGAAGATCATCGATCCCACAGCCGTTCGTGCAGAAACGCTCGATCGGCCCGTGGAAGATCGTCCTATGGATCGTCCTCGCCATCCTGCTCCTGGTGCTCGCCTTCTATGGCCTCGGCGGCTGGCACTTCTCGAACGAGATCTACTCCGGGGCGTTCGAGGTGCACCCTCCTGAAGCGCCCGAGTTCGACATCACACTCGACCTCGGTGAGGCGGAAGTGGTCGTGCTGCGAGCCGATCCCGATGCCACGAACCTGACCGAAGACGGACTGTTCGGCCTCCTCACAGAGTCGGATGCAACACTCATCGACGGCATCATCAGCGCTGAGACCTCGGGTGGGGTTTCAACGGTGCGTCGCTCTCGCGTCCCGGACGAACCCATCCCTGCGCCGGGTTCCGCCGTTCGACTCGACGCGTTCGTGTGGCCGGGTGATCCTCAGACAGCCCTGGGACTCGCGTTCGAAGAGATCGAACTCGAGATCGAAGGAGGTCAAGCCGGCGCCTGGTATCTCGAGGGCACATCAGATACGTGGATGATCTTCGTTCATGGCAAGGGTGCTCCGAGAAATGAGGCACTTCGTCTCCTCCCCCTCGCCGTCGAGCGGGGCTATCACGCCCTGGTCATCGATTACCGCAACGATCCCGGAGCGCCGCGGGATCCGTCCGGCACCTATCAGTATGGGTTGACCGAGTGGAACGACGTCGCCGCTGCCGCACGCCATGCGAAGACGAGTGGCGGCCAGGACATCATCGTCGTCGGATACTCGATGGGTGGATCGAACGTGATGTCGTATCTGCTCGAATCACCGTTACGCAATCAAACGGTTGCCGCGATCCTCGACAGTCCCGTGCTCAATGTCGAAGCGACGGTCGACCACGCGGCGAAGCAGGAGACCCTCCCTCTCACTTCGATCGCTCTGCCGCAGAGTTTGGTCTCAACGGCGAAGTGGCTCGCCGGTTGGCGTTTCGACATCGACTGGGAGGAACTGAACTACGTGGATCGGTGGCGAGACCTCCACACACCGACGCTCATCATCCAGGGAACCAGCGATGAAACGGTCCCCGTGGATCCGGCAGCCGAACTGTCGCGGATCCGACCAGAGCTCGTAACGCTGGTGACGCCGCCCGGCGTTGGTCACGTACTCGCTTGGAACGCCGATCCCGAGGGCTACGAGGCACTCGTGAACGCGTTCCTCGACGATCTAGGGGTCTGACCCAACCCCTCCCGGCCCTGCCGAAACGCATGTCAGCACCGACCCTCGTCAGAGCGTTCGGTCACACCGGTGAGACAAGCCGGCCACCACGATCAGCCGTCTCGGCCAGCGGACGAGGCACACACTCGGGGAGACTCACGACTGATTAGGCGGCTGAGCCTTCTTGTAGTGAGGGAACAATCTCCGTCGGAAAGCCCAC
>JBLWQS010000171.1:0-4316 GCA_048452705.1 Acidimicrobiia bacterium | reverse complement strand
TGATGCTGTTGATGGTTGCCGGGGTGTTGGGGCGGTCTTGTGGGCCCTTCGGGGCGTTCGCGATCGTGTCAACGATGTCCATGCCTTCGGTCACCTGTCCGAAGATGGAGTACTGGTTCGGCAGGGGATAGTCGGCGTGCATGATGAAGAACTGTGACCCGTTCGTGTTCGGGCCGGAGTTCGCCATCGCAAGGGTGCCACGGTCGTACTTCGACTTGGCGTGTCCGAGTTCATCTCGGAAGCGGTAGCCGGGACCACCGGTGCCGGTGCCGGTCGGGTCGCCACCCTGAACCATGAAGCCGGAGATGACGCGGTGGAAAATCACATCGTCGTAGAAGCCCTCGCGTGCAAGAAAGATGAAGTTGTTCACGGTCTGCGGCGCCTCGGCGGCGTAGAACTCGACGGCGACCTCACCGGCGCTCGTGTCGATCGTCGCGGTGTAGGTCTTCGAGAGATCGATCGCCATCTCGGGCGGGTTGTTGTACTGAGCGGCCATGCGTGGCTCCTTCACGTTGCGAATCGGGTCGCCACCCTAGAGGAACGGGGGCGCTTGGCTGTTGGCTGTCCGCTGTTCGCGGTCCGCTCGCCTAGAACCCGCGGCGGCGGCGGATCTTTCGCTGGGAGCCCGCCTTGAAGGGGGCCAATTCGGCGGGAGGTTCCCATGAGAACAGATCTGAGACGCGCTCGTCATTAGAGAACATCTTGATGATCGGCACGTTCAATCCGGCCCTGCGTTGGATGCCGAGCACTTCGTTCACTTGGTCCCACTCGACGAGTGTGACGACCAGACCCTCTTCCCCCGCACGAGCCGTTCGCCCGGACCGATGGAGATAGGTCTTTGGGTCGTCCGGCGGGTCGTAGTGAACCACGATGTCGATGCCTTCGATGTGGAGACCTCTGGCTGCAACGTTCGTGGCGACGAGGACCGTCGCCTTGCCGTCGCGGAACCGTGACAGCGACTGTTCGCGCTTCTGCTGCGGCAGATCTCCGTGGATCGCAGCCGCGTTGATTCCGATCTCGCGGAGTCGCTTAGTGAGGTCGTCCGCGGCCCACTTCGTCCGGGTGAACATGAGGGTTCTATCAGCAGCGCGGCTGATCTCGGCCGCCATCTTCGGTTTGTCGAGGTGATGCACCTTCAGGAAGCGATGCTCCAGCGTGTCGACGTGGTCCGAATCGGACTCGACCTCGTGGCTCACCGGGTCGGTCATGTACTTGTTGACCAACTCCTGCACCTGGGAGTCGAGCGTCGCCGAGTAGAGGTACGTCTGATGATCGTCTGGGACGGCTGCCATGATCTTGCGAACCTGAGGCATGAAGCCCATGTCTGCCATCTGATCGGCTTCGTCGAGACAGACGACGCTGATGTCATCGAGGCGTGCTTTCCGGCGCTCCATGAGATCGATGAGTCGACCCGGCGTAGCGATGATGAGTTCGACTCCGGCGTCGAGCGCATCGATCTGGGCTTGCATCGAGGCGCCGCCGTAGACGGTGACGAGGTTGAAGTTGCGGGCGGCGACGAGCGGGGCGAGATCCCGCGTGACCTGCATTGCGAGTTCCCGGGTCGGTACGAGCACGAGGGCTCGCGGATGGAACGGCTCGGCTGACTCAAGACCTTCGACGATCGGAAGTCCGAACGCGAGGGTCTTACCTGACCCGGTCTTCGCCTTTCCGAGCACGTCAACGCCGGCGAGGCCGTCGGGGATGGTCATCGCTTGGATGGGAAACGGCGTCTCGAATCCGGCTTCGGCGAGAACAGCGAGGAGTTCGGGGGCGAGGCCGAGATCGGCGAAAGTCGTGTTGGTGGCGAGTTCGTTGGTCAAGGTGAGGTCACCAGTCGTAGAGAGGCTGGCCGGATGCGGCCGCTCTCAAAGGTAGTGGCGCCAAGGCGTTACACCGAGGACCGAATCGATATCGGACGACCCGATCCTCAGCCGAGGACGCGACGAACGAGGCCCTGACGGGCCGCGGAGCGCCTCCCGGCGCTGAGGCCTACGGCGAAGGCTGCGCCCGCGAAACCGGCAGCGCCGACTGCAGCGGTGGTGCGTTTCATGACCTTCTTGCGTGCCCGGCTGAACTCAACGATCGCCCAGCCGCGGTGGTAGGCGATGGTTTCGAGCGCACGGTCCGGGTTGACGGCGACCGGGTGGCCGACGATCTCGAGCATCGGTAGGTCGCCAGCCGAATCTGTATAGGCATACGACAGCCGAAGGTCGTAGCCCTTCTCCTCAACGAGTTTCCTGATGGCGATGGCCTTGCCTTCGCCGTAACAGAACGGTTCGGCGAGCTCCCCGTTGTAGACACCATCTTCGACGGCGGCAACCGTACCGATTCCTCCGGTGAGGCCGATCGCTGCCGCGAAGTCGTCGACGATCTCGATAGGAGATGCCGACACGATGTACGTGTCGCGATCTGCGGCGTGGTGAAGGTCGATGAGTCCGCGCGCTTCGCGTCGGACCTCGCTCTCGAGGCGCGGAATGATCTGTTCTCCGAGACCGGCCATCTTCTCGACCGTAACGCCTTCGATGGCTTGGAGCACCCGATTCTTCACTGCATCGGTCTTCTCGTCGGACGCACCTGCGAACAGGAACGACACGGCGTTCGTGGCGTCGGCCATGAGTTCCCGGTTGGTGACCATGCCGGCGCGATAGGCCGCCCACCCGAGGGCGAACACGGACGATCCGCTGATGATCGTTCGATCGAGGTCGAAGAAGGCTGCACCCCGTCTGCGTGGCTCGCCTGTCATTTCGCCGTTTCCAGGCCCTCGACGGGGATGGCGAACAGACTCGCGGACCCGGCCTTCACCGACGGAAGGAGGCCCGATGCGGTCGGGAGCAACTGTTCGGCGTAGAACGCGGCAGTATCGATCTTCGCTTCGAGCCACGGATCCGTCTCTTCTGCGGCGGCGGCGAGCGCGAGGCGTGCCAGGTAGTAGCCGCCTGCAACGATCCCGAACATCTTCAGATACGGGGTTGCGCCGGCGAGCCGATCGTTGGGATCTTCACAGGCGAGCAACCACTCCGTGGCGTCACGCAATGCCTCAACGTTCACAACAAGCGAGGCACCCATCGTCGCGAAGCGGGGGCCTTCGCTCTCGCCGAGGGAGCCGGTGAGCGCAGTCATCTCGTCGAGGTAAGAGCGGACCACGCTGCCGTCGTCCATCGGGAGCTTGCGCATGACAAGGTCTATCGCCTGGATGCCATTCGTGCCCTCGTAGATGGGCGTGATCCGGGCATCCCGATAGTGCTGGGCGGCCCCGGTCTCTTCGACGTAACCCATGCCGCCGTGGACCTGGATGCCGATGGACGTCATCTCGACGCCGATGTCGGTGCACCAGGCCTTCGCCACCGGTGTCAGCAAGGCGACCCGATCACTCCCGGCTTGCCGGCCTGCCTCGTCGGGGTGCCGATGCATCCGTTCACCCGAAGCCGCCGTGTCGTAGAGAAGAGCCCGGGCGGCCTCGTTGTACGCCTTCATGGTCATCAGCATCCGGCGGACGTCCGGGTGTTCGATAATCGGGGAAACTTCGGTCTTCGGCGTGCCGATGGCCCGACCCTGGGTGCGCTCCTGCGCATACTCCACGGCCTGCTGGTACGCACGATCGGAGATGCCGAGCCCCTCGAGTCCCACCTCGCGCCTGGCCTGATTCATCATGGCGAACATGTAGCCCATGCCCCGGTTCGGCTCGCCCACGAGGTAGCCGATCGAATCGTCGTATGCCTGCACACACGTCGGGCTCCCATGGATGCCGAGTTTGTGCTCGATCGACACGGTCTCGACGTTGTTCCATGCTCCGATCGTGCCGTCATCATTGACGAGCATCTTCGGGACGATGAAGAGTGAGATGCCTCTCGTCCCCGGAGGGGCATCGGGGAGTCGGGCGAGGACGAGATGGATGATGTTGTCGGAGAGGTCGTGGTCGCCCCACGTGATGAAGATCTTCGACCCGTTGATGAGGTAGGTGCCGTCGTCGTTCGGCGTCGCCTTCGTGCGGAGCGCTCCGACGTCGGAGCCCGCCTCCGACTCGGTGAGGACCATCGTTCCCGTCCACTCGGCCGTGACAAGTTTCTCGAGATAGATGTCCCGGAGTTCGTCATCGGCGTGATCTCTGATCACGGTGATCGCCGATCCGGTCAGCATCGGGTTCAGGGAGAACGCCAGGTTGGCCGAGACGAACATCTCGCTGACCGCGAATCCGACCGTTTCGGGGAATCCGTGGCCTCCATACTGCGGAGGACCGGTGACGGCGCTCCACCCCGCGTCGACGTATTTGCGCCAGGCGTCCCTGAATGCCTCCGGCGTCGTGACGTGTCCGTCGG
>JBLWQS010000170.1:0-4322 GCA_048452705.1 Acidimicrobiia bacterium | reverse complement strand
GATGGGGACTCTGTTGACGTCGTTCCGCTGAGACCGATCGCGAACGGCAGCCGATCGGGGGCAGTTGGCGCCGTGCCATCGGCGACGGGGAGGATGCCCACTCCGTCCTTCCCGAGAGATTCGGCGATCAGCTGCTCTATCCACACTGGGAAAGATGCGAAGACTGGTTCAGGGCTGAACACGACTTTGTCACGCCCTGCCAACGCGAACTCTCCGAGTGCGGCGCCGAGTCGGAGCGCCGGGTTCTCACTGACCGGCACATCCGGGCCGCATGCGAACGCCGCCGCATCGGCCCCACCGAGGAGACGACTGAGATCGACTCCGACGAGGGCGGCAGGAACGAGACCGAATTCGATCAACGCTGAGAACCGTCCACCGACATCAGCCGGTGCGAGGAACACTGAGCGGAAACCACGCTCGTCGCCAAGCCGTGCCAGCAGTGAATCCGGATCCGTGATCGCGATGAACCGACTGCCGGGGTCATCGAGCACGGCGCTCGCGCGATCCCAAAGGATGCGGAAGAACGACATGGTCTCCAGGGTCGTGCCAGATTTGGATGCGACGATGAACAGCGTCGTTGCCGGATCGACGCTGTCGGCCACCCGGGCGACGACGTCGGGGTGGGTCGAGTCGAGGACCGTCAATGTCGGGCCATCGGGGCTACGGAACACCGAAGCGAACACTTCCGGGGCGAGACTGGAACCACCCATGCCGAGCAGCACGACATCGGTGAGTCCCTCCTCTGTTGCAGCAGCAACGAACTCATCGACGGCGCCTATTCCATCGGCGCTTCCAGGGCAGAGCCATCCGAGGCGGTTCTTGATCTCATCCCGCGGGGGATCGAACCAAAGCGTCGGATCGCGGTCCCAGAGGCGCCTCGCAAAATTGGCTTCGCTCCAGGCTGCCAGGCGCGTGTCGATGGCCGGTTGAACGTCCCCTGCGTTGATCTCGACCGCGACGCTCACGAGCTTCCCTGCTGGGCCTCGATAGCGGAAAGGAGTCCATCGAACGCACCAGCGAACGATGCAACCCCTTCGACCTGGAGTTCATCGGTGATGGCGTCGACGTCGATGCCGAGACTCGCGAGGTTCGCGAAATGCTGTTCGGCTGCATCGACATCGCTCATCAGCGCCGTTGGGTCGACGACGCCGTGGTCTCTGAACGCGTCGATGGTCGCCGGTGGGATCGTGTTGACCGTGTTGGGACCGATGAGTTCGGCAACGTACAGGACGTCGGAGTAGGACGGATCTTTTGTCGAAGTCGACGCCCAGAGGGCACGCTGAGGCCTGGCGCCACGGGATCGGGCAAGGTCGAACGATGAACCTTCGAAGACCTCCTGATAGCGCCGGTACGCGAGTTTCGCGTTCGCCACAGCGGCGATCCCGCGAAGCGAGAGAGCCTCGTCCGAACCGATGTCGCTGAGTGCGGCGTCGATCTTGGCGTCGACACGACTGACGAAGAATGACGCAACGGACGCGAGCCGCTCCGGGTGTTCGCAGCGCTCGGCGCCTCTCACATATGCCATTGCGACCGCGTCGTAGTCGGTCAGGCTGAACATCAGCGTGGCGTTGATGTTGACTCCGGCAGCGGTGAGCTCCTCGATGGCGACGATTCCGGCCGCTGTCGCGGGGACCTTGACCATGAGGTTCGGGCGGTCGACCCAGGTCCACAGTCGGAGAGCGTCGGCGATCGTGCCTTCGGCATCATTGGCCAGCGTGGGAGAGACCTCGAGGCTGACATAGCCATCGGCGCCGTCGGTGGCGTCGTAGACGCGACGGAGCGCATCCGCCGCACCTCGCACGTCTTCGACGGCGAGTGTCTCGAACACCGAGGAGGCGTCTCCGTCGGCAGCAGCGATGGCGGCGTCGTAGAGATTCGAGCCGGCGATGGCGTTTTCGAAGATCGACGGGTTCGACGTTACGCCGGTGACGCCTTCGTCGATGAGAGCTTCGAGTTCACCGTTGGTCACCATGTCGCGGCGGATGAAGTCGAGCCAGACGCTCTGTCCGGCGGCAGCGAGCTCTGTCAGTTTGGCCATTGGTCTCTCCTGGTGATCGGGGTCCCATGGATTCTCGCAGGTCTGTGCAACCTCGCCGGCGAATCTCCCATTCCGCGGGCTGTCGGCACCATATACAAGGACTGCAACCCTGGGTTCGCGTCCTTGTATATGCAGCGGTGAGCCCACAGAATGGAGGACTGGGGTTGGCCATTTCATTCCGCGGGCTGTCGGCGTCATATACGAGGACTGCAACCCTGGGTACGCGGTTTGTTAGGGGAGGAGGCGGCGGAGGGTTGCGGCTACGTCTGCGCCGAGGTCGTCTCGTTCGAGGGCCAGGGCCACGTTCGCCTCGAGGAACCCCACCTTCGTTCCGCAGTCATAGCGGGGACCGTTGTGGACGACGGCGTGGAACGGTGCACCGCCGATGAGGCGGGCCAACGCGTCCGTGAGTTGGATCTCTCCTCCTGCGCCCCGATGGCCTTCGCCGAGCAGGCCCATGACCCCCGGCTCCAGGATGTAGCGGCCCACGGCGGCATAGCGAGAAGGGGCCTCGGCAGGATCCGGTTTCTCGACCAATCCCTTGACCTCGATCGTTCGGCCGTCGACGGTCCCGGGCGTGACGATGCCGTACGAGCCGGTCTCATCCTCAGGCACCTCGATCACGGAGATCACGTTGCCACCCACTTCGGCATGGACGTCGATGAGGTCTGCGAGCGGTGGACGATCCCCGCGCAGCAACTCGTCGGCGAGGAGCACGGCGAATGGCTCATCGGCGATCAGGTTCCTGGCACACCACACGGCGTGTCCCAAACCCAGCGCGTCCATCTGTCGGACGTAGGAGATCCGGCCGGGAACCGTACCGGCAATGTTCGCAAGTTCCAGGAGGTCATCCTGTCCGCGTTCGCTCAGCGCCCGTTCGAGTTCGGCGTTCCTGTCGAAGTGGTTCTCAACCGCCGCCTTGCCGTGCGCCGTGATGAAGACGAAGTTCTCGATACCGGCGTCGCGTGCTTCCTCGACCGCATATTGGATCAACGGCTTGTCGACGACCGGCAGCATCTCTTTCGGGACCGCCTTCGTCGCCGGGAGAAATCGCGTGCCCAATCCGCCGACCGGGAACACCGCTGTGCGCACACCCATCAGGTGGCCACCGATCGTTCGATCCGCTCAGCGTGGCCCGTTGCCTTGACGTTGTACCAGGCGCTCGTGATGGTGCCGTCCGCATCGATCGCGATCGTGGAGCGGATGAGTCCCTCGTACTCTCTGCCGTAGTTCTTCTTCGTCCCCCACGCGCCGAATGCCTCGGCGATCGAGTGATCTGGGTCGGAGATCAGGGAGAAGGGGAGGTCGTACTCGTCGTGGAACCGGGCGAGTTCCTCCGGGTCATCGGGGCTGATCCCGACGATCGCGTATCCAGCAGCGTCGAACGTCTGATAGCGATCTCTGAAGTCGCAGGCTTCGGTCGTGCAACCCGGTGTGAAGGCCTTCGGGTAGAAGTAGATCAAGAGATCGCGTCCGGCGAAGTCCACGATGGACACTTCAACGCCGTTGTGATCGACACCGCTGAATGCTGGCGCCTTCTGTCCTGGTTCGAGTCGCATCGCGTCCCCCAAAGTCGTTTGGCCGCAAGGCTACTCGGTGGCACTGCGCAGGCGGAGCTGTCCGCATGCCGCATCGATCTCCTGACCCCTCGTCTCGCGGAGCGTCGCGTTGGCGCCATTTGCGAGGAGAGTCTCGACGAAGCCGTGGATTCGGTTGTCATCGGAGGGCCGGTCGGCGCTGAGGGGAGTGGGATTGAGAGCGATCACATTCACGTGCGCCCGGAGGCGCCTGGCGATCGCAGCGAGCTCGCGGGCCTGGTCATCGCTGTCGTTGGCGCCGTCGATGAGTGTCCACTCGATCGAGAGGCGCCTTCCCTTTGATGCAAAATAGGCTTCTGCTGCTTCGATCACGGCTTTGAGGGGATACCGGTCGTTGAGCGGCACGAGGCGGGAGCGGGTCTCGTCATCTGCACCGTGGAGACTCACTGCGAGGTAGACGGGCCACGGTTCGTCTGCGAGACGTCGGATACCGGGGACGACTCCAACCGTTGATACGGTGACCGACCTGGCGGACAGGCCGGACACGTCGATCAGCCTTCGGAGGGACTCACGGACACGTTCGTAGTTCGCGAGCGGTTCACCCATGCCCATGTAGACGACGTTGGTCACGTGGTCCGGGGAACCGGGGATCGGGTATCGGCGGAGGAATGCGTTCGCGTATGCGACCTGGGCGACGATCTCACCGGCTTCGAGATGCCGATCGAATCCGAACTGACCCGTCGCAC
>JBLWQS010000169.1:0-4332 GCA_048452705.1 Acidimicrobiia bacterium | reverse complement strand
GGCTCGAATCGGGCGGCGGAGTCGAGGGTGTCGACCTGTACTCGGTCGCCACTTCGATGAGCTCTTCTCGTGACAACTATCCGTCGTCAGAGTGGCTCGATCGCGAGGGATGGACGGTGCCCCTGGTCGTGGACGACCAGGACAACAGCGTCTACATCGCGTACGGTGCCGGCGGATTCCCTTTCTGGGTCTTCGTGAACAGCGACGGAACCGTTGCGGCCCGAGCAGCAGGGAGAATCGGGATCGATCAACTCGAACAGTTCATGAACGGTCTCTCTTAGTGACGGCCATGGAATTCGGATTGATGGTCGAGCCCCAAGTTGGGGGAAGCTACGCACGGCTGAAAGAACTCGCAATCTGGGCGGAAGGTCAGGGACTCGACGCTTTCGCTCGGTCCGATCACTATCTGGATCAAGACCGATCGGCACCTGCCACCGACGCCTTCACCACCTTTGGCGGGCTTGCGGAGGTTACGGATACGATCCAACTGGTCGTGCTCGTCACACCGATCACGTTCCGTCACCCCGCCGTGATAGCGAAGACGGCAACGACGCTCGACGAGATGACCGGCGGTCGTTTCGCCCTTGGCGTCGGCACGGGATGGATGCAGGGCGAGCACGATGTGCTCGGAATGGACCTCCCCGAGCTCGGTGAGCGCTTCGACCGCTTCTACGAAGCACTCTCATATCTCCATGCTGCGTTCGGCACCAACGAGGGATTCGTGGGCAAGTACTACAGCCTTGCTCCGGTCGAGATACTCCCCCGCCCGGCGAACGTCCCCATCGTGATCGGTGGAAGTGGGATGAAGAAGACTCCCGCGTATGCCGGTCGTTTCGCGAACGAATACAACATGTTCGTTACCGACCGGGACACAGTTGAGCGGCGCCTCGAGGTGATGCGGGCCGCTGAGGCGGATGCCGGCAGGGAGTCCGGGAGCGTGAAGGTGAGTTTCGTTGGCCCCACCGTCGTCGCTGCCACCGATGACGCCTACGCCGCACTCCTCGCGGAGCGCGGCTCCAAGAGAGACATGAGCGCAACTGAGTATGAAACGTTCCTCGCCAAACGCAACATTCCCCACGGCGTGCCCGATCAAGCAGCATCCGTCATCTCGGATCTGGAAGAAATGGGCATCGGGCGTTTCTATGTCCAGGAGTACTCCCATCTCGACGACGTCGACACGGACGATCTCACCACCGTGTTCAGAGCACTACGGGGATAGGAGAAACCCCATCGTCTATGGGTTGGCACGGGCCTAATCTCGTGAGCATGACACCGCTCCTCTCCGTCGAGAACCTGCACGCCTCGGTCGAGGGAACCGAAATCCTCAAAGGCGTAGATCTCACCGTCAATCCGGGCGAAATCCACGCGATCATGGGTCCCAACGGCTCCGGCAAATCGACACTCGCCAACGTGTTGCTCGGCCATCCGTTCTATACGGTGACGCAGGGCACGATCACATACAAGGGTGAAGACATCACCGAGGCCACACCCGACGAGCGGGGCCGCACCGGCATGTTCCTCGGATTTCAGTACCCGGAGGAGATCCCCGGTGTCTCCGTCATCAACTTCCTTCGCACGGCACTCTCCAATCGCACCGGCATCGATTACACGGTGCTCGAGCTGCGGCTCAAAGTCGTCGAAGCGATGAGAGAGCTCGAGATGGATCCGGCATTCGCCGATCGATACCTCAACGAAGGCTTCTCGGGTGGCGAGCGGAAACGCAACGAGGTTCTCCAGATGGCGGTTCTCGAACCGGACCTGGCCGTCCTCGACGAGACCGACTCCGGATTGGACATCGACGCTCTGAAGATCGTCGCTGAAGGCGTTACCCGGCTCAGCAATGAGGACCGCGGATTCGTCGTGATCACTCACTATCAACGCATGCTCGACTACATCACCCCGAACGCGGTTCACGTGTTCCTCGACGGTCGGATCGTCGAGACGGGCGGGCCCGGCCTCGCCGACCGGATCGAAGCTTCCGGCTACGACGACTACCGAACCGGAGCTGCAGCGACTTGACCGATCTCAGTTACCTCCGCGAGGACTTCCCGATCCTCACTCGGGAGGTAAATGGGCGGCCTCTCGTCTATCTCGACTCCGCGGCAACGACCCAGAAGCCGATTCAGGTCCTCGATGCCGTTGACGATTTCTACCGGACGAAGAACGCCAATGTCCATCGCGGGGCATACTTGCTCTCCGCCGAAGCGACCGACGCGTACGAGGGAGCCAGAGCGAAGGTCGCGTCCTTCATCAATGCTTCATCGCCGGATGAGCTCGTGTTCTCCAGAGGCGCCACGACGTCCCTCAACCACATCGCCTACGGCTGGGGCCTCAATCACCTCTCGGAGGGCGACCGCGTCGTGCTCACCGTCATGGAGCATCACTCCAACGTCGTTCCCTGGCAACTCGTCGCTCGCCATACCGGCATCGAACTCGTCTACCTCACGATGGACGATCGATACGAAGTCGATCTGACCGGCCTCGAAGACCTCATCGACGAACGAGTGAAGATCGTCGCGGTCTCCGGCATGTCGAACGTGACCGGGACCCTGGGTCCGGTGCGAACCCTCGTTGAAGCCGCTCGAAGCGTTGGAGCGCTCGTGGTCGTCGATGCTGCTCAACTCGTCCCGCACGCCCCCACCGACGTGCAGGAACTTGATGCCGACTTCCTTGTCTTCTCGGGTCACAAGATGCTTGGACCGACGGGGATAGGCGCCATGTGGGGTAAGCCGGAGCGTCTCGAGGAGATGGAGCCCACTGAGGGTGGGGGCGAGATGATCGCCGACGTGGGACTCTACGAGTCTCGTTGGGCACCGGTCCCCCACAAGTTCGAGGCAGGTACTCCACCGATCGCGCAGGCCGTGGGGCTGGGAGCCGCCGTCGACTATCTGAATGCCGTCGGCATGGAGACGGTGAGGGATCACGAACAAGAGATCACCGGCTACGCGATGAAGCGCCTCGGTGAGATCCCCGATCTCACCGTGTATGGCCCGAGCGATCCGGAGAATCGTGGCGGTGCCGTGAGCTTCGCACTCGGTGATATCCATGCGCACGACATCGCAACGATCCTCGACCAGCACGGTGTCGCCGTTCGTGCCGGACACCATTGTGCGAAGCCCCTGATGCGGCACCTTCAGGTTCCGGCAACAGCCCGGGCGTCGTTCTATCTCTACAACACAACCGAAGAAGTGGATCTCCTCGTCGAGGGACTCGTCGAAGCCAGATCTCTTTTCGGCCTCGACACCTGAGAGCGGTATCGTTCTTCTCGTATGTCTTCCCTTGACGAGCTCTACCGCCAGGTCATCCTCGACCATTACCGGAACCCGCGTCGCCGAGGATCCCTCACCGGTCCTCACGTTCATGCGGAGGGGCTCAATCCATCCTGCGGGGATGAGTTCTCCCTCGATCTCCAGATCGAAGACGGTGTCATCATCGACGCGGCCATCCAGGGTCAGGGCTGCTCGATCTCGCAGGCATCCGGGTCCATGATGACCGACGTGATCGTCGGCAAGACGATCGACGAAGCCCGAGAAGCCACAACGACGTTCAAACTGATGATGGGCATCGAGGAAGGGGACGATCCCCTTGACCCAGAGCGCCCGGGCGCCGTCCTCGGAGATCTCGAAGCGCTTCAGGGAGTGAAGAAGTTCCCGGTGCGCATCAAGTGCGCTGATCTCCCCTGGACGACGCTCACCGACGCCCTCGATCGGGCCTGACTACCGGGGATGCAGCCCGGGTACGATGAGCACATGGACTACTCACAAACCACCGCGCTGATCGTCGTGGACGTGCAGAACGACTTCGCCGATCCGGACGGTTCTCTGTACGTGAGCGGGGGTGAAACGACGATCCCGTTCATCAACGAACAGATCGCGATGGCTGCTGGCGCTGGGGCAACCGTCATCTACACCAGGGATTGGCACCCAGAGTCGACGCCTCACTTCGCCAAAGACGGCGGCATCTGGCCGGTGCACTGCGTGGGCGGTACGTGGGGCTCCGAATTCCATCCCGATCTCAACGCGGACGGCGAGGAGATCAAGAAGGGCACGTCCGGAGAGGATGGCTATTCGGGATTTTCCGTTCGCGATCCGGAGACGGGTACGGAGTCGTCGACCGGCCTCAAGAGTCTCCTGAGAGATAAGAGAATCACTGATGTGGTCGTGGTCGGCCTCGCGACCGACTACTGCGTGAAAGAGACGGCGCTCGACGGCGCACGCTTCGGCTTCAACACAACGCTGCTCGCGGACGGAGTCCGATCCGTCAACCTGTCGCCGGGAGACGGAACCCGGGCAATCGCTGAGATGGTGACTGCGGGTGTAGTCGTTCGGTAGG
>JBLWQS010000168.1:0-4355 GCA_048452705.1 Acidimicrobiia bacterium | reverse complement strand
CCCCCATGATCTCGGCTGCACCAATCAGCCGAATCGTGCTCTGAGAGAAGTCCTCGACCCAACCCATCTTCTCGGCGAGCTCCTCTTTGTCCTTCATCAGCTTCATCGTTCCGGCCATCATGAACATGATCGCCAGAATCACTTGAACGGCCCACAGTGCGGCGTTCATCAATCCTCCTTGGTTTCGGTCATGCCACGAACCCGGCAGTACACCCCCCTATTCCCCACGGACAGTCTGATGGACGGCTAGGTGCGGACGGTCTGCGACACTGAGCGGTCAACGAAAGGGGCCGCGTGGAACAGCGGAAGGGAATCTGGCTGGCCGTCGTTGCCTACTCCTTCTGGGGCTTCGTCCCGATATTCTGGAAGGCGCTCGACTCCGTTCCCGCCCTCGAACTTCTGGCCCACCGGATCCTGTGGTCGGTACCGCTCCTGTTCCTCGTCATCGTCGCCAGAAAGCACCTCGACGTGCTCCGCGACTCCATCCGGACGCCGGGAACGGCCGCAACGGCGCTTGCCGGCGGTGTCCTCCTCTCCATCAACTGGGGTGTCTTCGTATGGGCGGTCACGACGAACCACATCGTCGAGGCATCACTCGGCTACTTCATCAACCCCCTGGTCTCGGTAGCCCTCGGCGTGATTGTGTTGCGTGAGCGACTCAGCCGAGCCCAAAGCATCGCCGTCGGAATCGCCGCTGTCGGGGTCGTCGGGATGACGATCGTGTCCGGCGTGCCACCGTGGATCTCGCTGATCCTCGCCTTCTCGTTCGGAACGTATGGCCTCCTCAAGAAGCGGACCACAGCGGCACCGCCGATCGAGGGACTGTTCATGGAGAGTGCATTCGTCGCTGTGCCCGCGATCCTGTATCTCGGTTTCCTCGCCGGAGACGGGACCGGAGCCCTCGGATCTTCTCTGACCACGACACTGCTCCTGATCGCTGCGGGAGCCGTGACGGTGTTCCCCCTCGTCCTCTTCGGAGCCTCAGCGCAACGCATCCCACTCTCAACGCTGGGGATCCTGCAGTACATTGCACCGATCCTTCAACTCCTGTTGGGTGTCGTCCTCTACGGCGAAGTCGTCTCGAACGGCGAGTGGGTCGGATTCGTGTTCGTGTGGATCGCCCTCGTCATCTACGCGTTCGACAACGCCCGAATGCTGAAGGCAACGAGGCGCCCCAATTCTGCTGCAGATGTTGGCTGACTCGCCTGCCCTCGCTCGGGGGCACTCGGTCGAAGACGTGGTCCAGGAGGTCTCGGTATCATTCGTGACCGGTGATCGGAGGCTCCAACGATGACTCCCAGCACAACCTCACGGGCGTTTCGGGTGGATGATGACTGGTGGCGCATTCGCGACTTCATCCTGGATACCTATCGAATCACCCCGGTCGGGTTCCTCTGGGAGAATCGTCGGTGGGAAGGCTGGCGCTATCACCGGGAGCAGCCGGTTCCGGTCCGTCGGCTTCACGAGGTCATCAGGATCTGGGAATCGTCCGGTCGGATCGTCGGGGTGGCGAACCCCGAGGGTCGGGGTGAGATTTGCCTTCAGGTCCATCCGGATTTCCGGCATCTCGAATCGGACATGCTGGCGTGGGCCGAGGACCGTCTCGCTCGCCCCGGCGAAGACGGAAAGGGCCAGACGATCGCCACGTTCACCTTTGACTATGACTCTCCGCGACAACAAGTGCTGATCGACCGAGGGTGGAATCGGCTTGAGTCCGGAGGTATGACGCGACATCTCCATCTCGGAGATCAGCACCTCCAGCCCACGCCCCAGATCGACGGCTACGTGCTGCGGTCGACTCGCTCAAGCGATCGCAACGTCGCCCAGCGGATGGCCGATGTCCTCGACGTCGGCTTCGGCAGGGATACCCACTCCGCCACCGAACTCCATACGTTCATGGCGAAATCGCCAACCTTCCGCCATGACCTCAATCTGATTGCAGAGACGTCCAACGGATCCTTCGCCGCGCACGTTGGCGGAACCTATGACGAACGCAATCGACGCGGGATCATCGAACCGGTGTGCACCGATCCTCGCCACCGGCGTCGCGGGTTGGCGCAGGCGCTGATACTCGAGATGTTCCAGCGTTTCAAAGACATCGGAGTGACCGACGTGTTCGTCGACACCGGCGATGATGAAGCGGCCAATGACCTCTACGAGTCCGCCGGTTTCACCGAGGCCTACCACGGCAACATCTGGCGCAAGACCTGGTAGCCGATCCCCCGGCTACGCCGTCGCAGTTCGAGCAGGCTGGCGCGCCCTGCCGGCCACCGCAACGCCGACCAGAGCGAGGGCCGCGCCGATCATGATCGGAACAGTCAACACCTCGTCGAGCAGGATCACTCCGGCTACAACGCCGACCACCGGCGCGAGGTAACCCGTCAACGCGACTCGGGCTGCCGACGTGTGTCGTGAAGCGAACAGCGTCGCGAAGAACGGGAGGAAGGTGCTGCCGACACCAAGAGCAATCAGAACGACCCATGACGTCGAATCGACCCCTGCAAGATCGATGTCCTGGAAGATCAGACCGGCGGCCACAGCGATCACTGCTCCCGAGACGAACATCGGAACCGCAAGCTCGGTCGTGCGATGCCTCGGCGCGTACTTGCGGCTGAGAACACCGCTCGCCGCGCCGGCGACAACGCCCCCGAGAGCGAACATGGCTCCGACTCGAACGTTGCCGCCGTCGCCACCGATCCCGGAATCGCCCACTGCGACAATGAGGAACGATCCGACCAGGCCGATCGCCAGTCCGAGGATCTGATTCCGACCGAGCCGCTCGTGCAATACGACGGCCGCCAGCGCAGCCGTCGATGCAGGGATGATCGTGATGAAGATGCCCTCGACTCCTGCGGAGACGTACTGCAACGAAGAGATGAAAAGCATCGGCGCGAGTCCGATGCGGAGCACTCCGATGATGGCTCCGTCCCTCCACGCGGCTCGTGTGATTCCGTCGCGCTTGCCCAGCCAGACGAAGAAGACGGCCACGGTCGCAGTCAGGATGCGAACGACGATGACCGTGAAGGTCGTGACGTCCTGAGCGAACACGAAACGGGTGCCGACGCCGGCCATACCCCAACCGAGTGAGGCAGCCAGCAGCGCAGTCAGGACCCGGGATTGCATTCGGGAAACGCTACCCGACGGGACCTTCCTACCCGCGAAGGAGGTCCAGCGCCTGCGCCGCCTGTTCTACCGACTCGATCGTGATCGGGTCGAGGACGAGTTGCACCTCATCGGCCCCGAACGAGGCGTACGAGCGCAGAACGTCGGCCAGTTCCTCGGGCGTTCCCCTCCTGGGATCGGCCGTGTGCTTGTCGGTATCGCCCTGGCGTCTCCCGCCGCCGCCCGTGAACTGCCAGTAGAGCGCTGTGGTGCGGCCGATCTCGGACGGATCCCTTCCGACTTCACGAGCTGCCTCGTCGATAGTGGCATTTAGTTTCTCGAAACCCTCCGGGGTGTTCCCATGCCACGCATGCCAGGTGTTCCACAGATCGACGTACGGAAGCGTTGCGCGTAGCACCCGGGGACCCATCGATCCGATCATGATCGGTGGTCCATCCGGGCGGCTCCGGGGCACGAGTTGACAGTCGCGTGCCGTGTAATACTCGCCGTCGAAGTCGATCTCACCCTGCGTCAGCAAGGTCCGGATGATGGTGAAGGCTTCCTCGAAGCGGCTCGCACGATGATCGAACGGGAATCCGTACGCCCGGTATTCGACCTCGTTCCACCCGGCACCCAGGCCGAGGATGAGACGGCCGCCTGAGATCTCATCCACGGTCGTGGCTTTCTTGGCGAGCATCGGCGGACTGTGGAAGCTCGTTGCCGCCACGAGCGGTCCGAGTTGAACACGCTCGGTGATCGCAGCGATGGCGGCGAGGAGCGACCACGCCTCCCAGGGGGCGGCCGGGCCATCGGGAGTGTCGTACAGCAGGTGGTCGCCAATCCAGATGGAGTCGAACCCCAAGCCTTCGATCGCGAGGGACATGTCACGCAGGTCGGGCCAGCGCGCGGGCCACTCGATCTCGGGGAGTTGGACGCCGACGGCCATGGATCCTTCTGTGGTGCTCATGATGATAAGCGTAGGGGAATGGGACCGCCGAGATGCCGGCCTCACCATTCCGCGGGCTGACGGCGTACACATACAGGGACACCAACCCTGGGTACGCGATCTGTTTCATTCCGCGGGCTGACGGCGTCATATACGAGGTCGCGAACCCTGGGTACGCGGGCTGGGGGGTACGCTGCGGGGATGCATATCGGCATCTCCTTCTTCGCTACCGACACCACCATCCAACCCGTCGCCCTCGGTCGGGCCGTCGAGGAGCGGGGCTTCGAGTCCCTATGGCTCCCGGAGC
>JBLWQS010000167.1:0-4374 GCA_048452705.1 Acidimicrobiia bacterium | reverse complement strand
TCGGTGCTCTGCGGAACTGCTCCTGCAGCGTCAACTCGGCCTCTTGGACGGTTCGGACGACATCGACCATGTGGACGGGAAGACGGATCGTTCTGCCCTGGTTCCCCAGGCCTCGGGTGATGGACTGACGGATCCACCAGGTGGCGTAGGTCGAGAACTTGAAGCCCTTGCGCCAGTCGAACTTCTCGACGGCACGGATGAGTCCGAGGTTGCCTTCCTGGATGAGATCGAGCAGGTCAAGGCCACGTCCCGTGTACCGCTTGGCGATCGAGACGACCAGCCGAAGATTCGAGCGGATGAAGATGTCTTTCGCCTCATCGGCCATCTCGACCATTCGATACAGCGATGCGCGTTCAGCCGCCTCAACCGGGTCGCCGGACTCGAGATGACGCTGGGCCTTTTTGCCCGTTTCCATCGTTCGAGCAAGCCGGACCTCGTCTTCGGCTTCGAGGAGGCCGTGATCAGAGACCTGTCCAAGATATCGACCAACGGCATCCGCTGCTGCGGTCTCACGTCCTCGATCTGCCATGTGCTCCTCCTCCCCCTCTCCGTGGAGAGAGCTGTTTGAACTTATCACGCATGCGCGCCATGGGCAATGGTTCATTACGCTTTCCTTGCCCAACGGCACCCATGAACCATGTGACGCGCATCTTCGCTCTGGTGATCGTGGCCCTCGCGATCGCCGCTACCGGCTGTACCAGCCCGGCTCCTCTCGACGCGTCCTCACTCCGTCCGCCGGAGGTGGGCCCCCCGACGATCGAAGTCGTGGTCCTCGCCGGTGACGACCTGAGTGCGGTCGAGGCCGAAATCAGTGTTGAGGGGGCCGCTGTATTCCAGACGGATGAAGGTGTGTCCGCATTCATCTGGCCGTTGGGATCGACGACGATCGAAGTGTCCGCCCCCGGCTTCCAACCGCAGACCGAGATCGCCGATGAGCCGCCGCGAGAGGATCGCATCGAGTTTCGTCTGGAACCGATTGTGCTTTCGGGCCGCGTCTCGACCCACCGAGGTGTCGCGCTTCCCGGCGTCGAAGTCAGGCTCGGCGAGGGCCGCGATACGACGAACGACGAGGGCCTGTTCGAGATCGTGCGAGCCGTGCCGGGAGACATCTCGCTCACACGGGCAACGTGGCAGGACTCGACCGTGCCGTGGGATGGATCGGCAAGCGAGATCGATACGACCATGGAACCCCTCATCGTGCACGGAGTGCGCGTCGGCGGAGCAGCGGCGGGTGATTCCGAACACTGGCAGCGACTCCTTGCCATGGCAGATTCGAGCGGTATCAATGCGTTCGTGGTGGACGTGAAGGACGAGTTCGGCACGGTGTACCACGACACGACGGTGGACGCTGCCCAAGAGGCGTCAGCGGTGACCCTCCAATACGACCTGGACGAAATCGTCGCCGATATGGATGATCACGGTCTCTACAAGATCGCCCGGATCGTCGCATTCCAGGACACACCGATGGCGAGAGCCCAACCCGATCACGCGGTGTTCGAGGAGGGAGGATCAGACCTCTGGTACACGCGGAACGGCGACGCGTGGATGGATCCGACTGATCCGGTGTCGTACGAGTATCCGGTTGCGCTGGCCGATGAGGCATGTCGAGCCGGTTTCGACGAGATCCAGTTCGACTTCGCAACGTTCCCGTTCGGTGGTGACGTGTCGACCGCCGTCTTCGACGATGAGTACACGGAGGAGGTCCGTGTCGGCTCGATCCAGGCCTTCCTGAGCCGTGCCTATCAGGTGCTGAGCCCGCGGTGTGGTGTCGCAGCGAGCGTGCTCGGAATCACCCTCGAGTCAGGAACCGACGAAGGGGTCGGCCAACTCCCCGGTCTCATGTCACGCAC
Organism: Acidimicrobiia bacterium; assembly: GCA_048452705.1. Lineage (GTDB taxonomy): Bacteria > Actinomycetota > Acidimicrobiia > Spongiisociales > UBA5794 > JAHEEL01. The sequence continues at coordinate 2,524 of JBLWQS010000167.1, read as the reverse complement.
CATCGACGTTCTCAATCCGATGCTGTATTCAACGAACTACGGATCGGGGTGGAAAGGCTACGTCGATCCGAACGACCACGCCGGTGACATCGTCGAGTCAGCGTTGGTGAGCGGGCTCTCCCGGCTCGAGGGATTCGCCTACTACCGACCGTGGCTCCAGACATGGACGATCTCGGCCTTCGAGATCCAGGGAATCCAGCGGAGAGTCGATGATCGAGTCAGTGGGTGGCTGCTGTGGTCGAACGCTGCGTCTTATCCGACTGAGCTCCTACCTCCTCGATGAGAGACATCGACGAACTCGAGTCGCTGACCGCAGAGATCGTCGCCTGTCGGCGCTGTCCTCGCCTCGTTGACTGGCGTGAGACGGTCGCTGTTGACAAGCGAGCGGCGTTCGCCGATCAGGAGTACTGGGGGAGACCCGTCCCGGGTTTCGGTGATCCGCAGGCCAAGGTCGTTGTCGTCGGTCTTGCTCCTGCTGCTCACGGTGCCAACCGGACCGGGAGGATGTTCACGGGAGATCGCAGCGGCGACTGGCTCTACCGGGCGATGTGGCGCGCAGGCTTCGCCAGTCAACCGGAATCAGTCGGGAGCGATGATGGGTTGACGCTCTCCGGCGCCTGGGTGACGGCACCCGTGAGATGTGCCCCTCCTCAGAACAAGCCCACCGTCGCAGAGAGAGATGCATGCGCGGTGTGGTTCGATCGAGAGATCGACATCCTCGCTCCTGCGGTCTTCGTCGCGCTCGGCGACTTCTCGTACCGATCGATCTGGCGATACCTCGGTGAAGCCGGTCACGACCTGCCGAGACCGAGACCGCGCTTCACACACGGTCTCGAGGTCGTCATCCCGAACGGCCCGGTCATCCTGGGAAGCTTCCACCCAAGTCAGCAGAACACCTTCACAGGAAGATTGACGGAAGAGATGTTTGATGATGTGTTCGCCAGAGCGAAAGTACTGAATACTGAGTACTCAGTACTGGATACTCCTACAACAGTTCCCGATTGAGTTCTGACTCGCGGATTTTCCGGTCCATTGCTTCGGAGAGGAACGGATAGGGGTCGATCTTCTTGCCGTCGACATGGAGTTCGAAGTGTGTGTGGGATCCCGATTGCTCGGCATTCCCGGAGTCACCGACGAAGCCGATGACCTCTCCTGCCTTCACGAAGCTGCCAACTTCGAGACCCTCCATGAAGGCAGCTTCCTCGCCGCCCTCGCCATCGTCGGTTCCTGTGCTGTCGTTGTTCAGGTGCAAGTAGTGGCTGGTCCATCCGTCGGCGTGACGGATCATGATGCTCCAGCCCGAGAGACGGTTCCAGTCGAGTCGCTCGACGATGCCGTCATCGACGGCGACGACCCATGTTCCCTTGGGACTCATGATGTCGGTGCCGGTGTGGGACCGTCCGCCGGATCGGCTCGCTCCCCAGGTGTCCGAGAACTGCACGATCGCGGTCTCGTGGGGGAATGCCTTGATCACGAACTGGGCGGCTCCGGTCGGGAGAATCGCTTGGGCCTGCGGGGCCGGTAGGCCAATCCCGGCCGCGAGAACGGCTGCCGCCATCGCGCCGAGCACGAGTTTTCGCATTGAAGCAGTCATGGGGGTCGCTCCTTGTGCCTGACGCTGCCGGTTCCTGGCCCGCGGCATCTGGTCTTCTGGTAGCTCGAACCCTGAACGGTAGATGGAGACTTCAAATACCGGACCCATTGCGGACCACGCGTCGGTATTCTCGGCGTGCTTCCAAGCAGAGGTAATTCCCCTTGTCCCACTTCGATCAGACTGCTTCAACGACGGCAGGCTCAACCGACCCGAACTGGCGGGCGACGGTTCGTTCCGCCGCATTCGACGCGTTCTCCGATGGCGCCATGCCGTCTCAGGACGACGAGATCTGGCGATACGTTGATCTCGATTTCTCTCTCGACGACTATCGTCCGGCGGCCGACGTCCCTGGTGGCCTCGGCGATGATCCGCTGGTCGTTCATCTGCCGAACCCGACCACGGTTCGTGTCGTCGACGGCTCGTATGTCGGCGATGACCATGTGTCTGATGGGGTCGTCGTCATGTCGCTCGAGCGAGCGGCAGCTGAATACTCGGACATGGTCGAGGCCGCCTACGACCGTTCTGGTATCGCCGCCGACGGGGACATCTTCAAAGCCGCCACAGCCGCTTTCGGCGGCGACGGCGTGTTCGTTCATGCTGCCCGGAATGTCGCTGCGCCGTCCGTGGTCGCGATCGACGTGCATGCAGGGTCGAACGGCGTGGCGAGTTTCCCCAGTGTCGTCATCGATGCAGAAGAGCACGCCGACATCTCTGTGGTGGTGCACCTTCGCTCGGCAGCCGACGCCGATGCACTCATCGTGCCTCAGTTCTCGATCGTCGTCGGGAACGGTGCACGAGTGTCTTTAACCGTCGTCCAGAATCTTGGCTATGAGATCCGATCGATCGGTTCGCTTCGTGCCGAGATCGGTGACGACGCGCTGTTCCGGTTCGGTGAAGTCGGTCTTGGTGGCCGCCTCGCCCGGCTGCATC
>JBLWQS010000166.1:0-4375 GCA_048452705.1 Acidimicrobiia bacterium | reverse complement strand
GAAAAACTCATAGAATTTTTAAATCGACATTTTGCTAGCATGATGGGCGCTGCGGGTCGTCGCATGCAGCGGGCAGGGACGGCCATGGAGCCCACGGCCGCGGTTGAAGAAGCTGAGGGTGTGGATCCGGCGTCGGACTAACCTCCCGATCTCATGGATACCAACGAGATTCGCCGAACATTCCTGGATTTCTTCGCTGAGCGCGACCACACGATCGTGCCATCGGCGTCGCTGATCCCGATCGATCCCACGCTGCTGCTCACCAACGCCGGCATGGTGCCGTTCAAGCCGTACATGCTCGGCGAGGAGACGCCGCCTTACCGGCGCGCCGCCACCGTTCAGAAGATCGGGCGGACGATCGACATCGATATCGTTGGCACCACGGCCCGTCACCTCACCTTCTTCGAGATGCTCGGGAATTTCTCCTTCGGCGATTACTTCAAGGAGAAGGCGATTCCGTGGGCGTACGACCTCGTTACGGAGGGTTTCGGAATCGATCCGGACCGTCTCTGGTACACGGTGCATCTCTCCGACGACGAAGCGGCCGAGATCTGGATCGACGGAGTCGGCGTACCCGCCGATCGGGTACAGCGCCTCGACAAAGATAACTTCTGGCAGATGGGTGTCCCCGGCCCGTGTGGACCTTCGTCCGAGATCTTCTTCGACAAGGGCCCAGAGTACGGCCAGGCGGGTGGACCTGCGGTCGATGACGAGCGGCACGTCGAACTGTGGAACCTCGTGTTCATGCAGAACATCCAGGACAAGCCGTACCACGTGATCGGTGACCTTCCTGCGAAGAACATCGACACCGGGGCCGGCCTCGAACGCATCGCAACCATTCTCCAGGGCGTCGACACGATCTTCGAAACCGACGTACTCCGTCCGATCGTCGCCACCGCAGAAGGAGCGACCGGCGAGACATACGGTGACTCCGAGCGGACCGACGTCTCCCTCCGAATCATGGCAGACCATGGCCGGGCGGTGACCTTCCTCATCGGAGACAAGGTCGTTCCATCGAACGAAGGCCGGGGCTACGTACTCAGGCGCCTCATCCGTCGTGCGGTGAGGCATGCTTCGCTACTCGGTGCCGAGGATCTGATCATGCCGAAGCTCGTGGACTCAACGATCGACGTGATGAGCGACGCGTACCCAGAACTCGTTGAGAAGCAGGACGGGATCGTCGAGATGGTCACTCGCGAAGAGGAGCAGTTCCGGCGGACCCTGCGATCCGGGCACCAACTGCTTGATGACGAATTGCGGACGCTCGAGCCCGGATCCATGCTCTCAGGAGAAACCGCGTTCAAGCTCCACGACACCTTCGGCTTTCCAAAGGAACTCACCGAGGAGATCGTGTCCGAGCGCGGGTTCCAGGTCGATCTGGCGGAGTTCAACTCGATGATGGATGCTCAGAGAGAGCGTGCACGCGCCGCATTCAAGGGTGCTGACACAGCCGCAAAGGCCGACGCCTACCGCACGCTCCTCAGTGGCGTCGATCACACAGACTTCATCGGCTACGACCTTGAAGAGGGCGTCGGCCGAATCCTGTCGATCGTTGCCGAGGGCGAAACCGTCGAAGTGGCCGAAGAGGGCCGCGAAGTCGAGATCTTCCTCGATCGCACGCCGTTCTACGCCGAGTCCGGAGGCCAGGTTGGTGACTCCGGGACGATCATCACGCCGACGGGATCGGTGAAGGTCAAAGACACACAGTTCGCTGTCCCGGGCCTCCACGGTCACCGCGGTGTCGTGACCTCGGGTTCCGTCCAGGCGGGACAGGACACCACACTGTCGATCGACCACGAGCGTCGGGAACGCATCAGGAAGAACCACACCGGCACCCACATTCTCCACTGGGCGTTGAGAGAAGTCGTCGGCGAGCACGTGCACCAGGCAGGATCGCTGGTGTCGGCTGGGCGCCTGCGTTTCGACTTCAGCCACTATCAAGGCATGAGTCCGGAAGAACTGCGCGAAGTCGAGCTAGCGGCCAACCAGCGGGTTATCGAGAATGCCGACGTCACGACTGTCGAGACGTCGAAGGCCGACGCCGAGAAGATGGGTGCGATCGCGTTCTTCGGCGACAAGTACGGCGAAGAGGTGCGCGTGGTCCGTGCAGGCGACTTCTCGACCGAATTCTGCGGTGGAACTCACGTTCCGACGACCGGACAGATCGGACCGCTGATCCTGGTCACCGAAGGTTCGGTGGCCGCGAACACACGGCGGATCGATGCTCTCACGGGAACGGCCGGATACGAGCACCTCGCGACTCTGCGCACTGACCTCGAACGAACAGCATCGGCGCTTGGCGCTCAGCCGGGTCGGATCGTTGAAGCTGCGGAGGCTCTCTCCCTGCGAGCCAAGGAGCAGGAAGAGCGCATCGAGGAGTTCGAGCAACAATCCCGTTCGGCCGCAGCGAAGGATCTGCTCGGTGAAGTCGAAGAGCACAAGGGCAAGAACGTGCTTGTCGCTCGCCAGGAAGGTCTCAGCGGTGATGCACTGCGAGCCCTCGCGTTCCAGATTCGAGACCGGCTCGGAAGCGGCATCGGAGTCTTGGGCTCGACCACGGACGGCAAGGGAGCGCTCATCGCGTTCGTCTCAGACGATCTGGTCGCCGAGGGACTCTCTGCCGGCGATGTCATTGCCGACGCGGCGAAGCTTCTGGGCGGCGGCGGGAGCCGCGATCCGCGTCTCGCTCAGGCCGGCGGACCCAACGGAGACCGACTCGACGATGCCCTTGAGGTGGCGCGCACCGCGGCGAGAGCGGCGGTCGCGGCATCGTGACACGGATCCTCGGGCTCGACCCGGGGGAGCGCCGCGTCGGCGTCGCGCTATCAGACCTCACCGGTACCATTGCGTCACCGCATTCTGTCATCGATCGACGGTCGGTGGAACTCGCCGACGCCGTGCGGGCATTGTGCAAAGAACACAGCGTCGAACAGATCGTGGTCGGACTCCCGACGGGTCTTTCGGGACTTGAAGGACCGTCTGCGAAGGCGGCACGAGTAGTCGGATCGGAAGTCGCAGCGGCAACGGGCCTCCCGGTGGAATACCAGGACGAGCGATTCACCACCGTGACTGCGGAGGCCGCTCTGCTCGAAGGCGGAGTGCGGCGAGCGAAGCGCCGCGACGTCCGAGACAAGGTGGCGGCCGCCGTGATTCTCCAAACCTATCTCGATCGCAAGGACCTCTCGGGTGACCGAATCAGCAGCACCGACGCCGATTGAAAGGCGATGGAAGAAGCCACTGCTCATCGCGGTAGGTGTCATCCTCGCCGTCGTGGTTCTGATCCTCATGGCCCGGTTGCTTGCGTCGGCCGTGGCCGGCGATCAGGCCCTCAACGTCGAACCGGGCATAGCGGTCTCCGTCGAGATCCAGGCAGGCTTATCAGCCCGTGACATTGCGACGGCGATGGAAGAGGCCGGCGTCGTGCGGGCGGGTGACCTTCGAGACGTTGTGGAGACACGAGGCATCGCATCCCAGCTGCAGGCCGGCACCTATCACCTCGAAACGCTGATGACCCCGGAAGCCGTCGCCGAACGGCTCATCACAGGGCCGGACAGTCCGACGGGATCCGGCATCATCGTCTACGAAGGCCACGACATCCGTCGCATCCTGGCGGGGCTCGCCGCCGAGACCGGATATCCCATCGAAGCCTTCGAAGAGGCGCTGACCAGCGGCGAGGTCACCTCGGAGCTCCTGCCAACGGAGGCGCCAGAGGGAGTCGACGCACTCACGCTGTGGGAAGGACTGCTCTTCCCCGCCCGCTACGAAGTTCCCGAAGGAGCGACACCGGCGGAGATCCTCACCATCCTCGCCGACGAGACCGTCCGTCGCGTCGACACGATCGACTGGTCGCGACTCGATGAACTGGGCATCACACGCTACGAGGCTCTGATTGTCGCTTCGCTGATTCAGAGGGAAGCCGGAGTCGATGCCGACCGCCCCCTCATCGCATCGGTCATCTACAACAGATTGGATCAGGACATACCGCTCCAGATCGATGCAACAATCGTCTACGCCCTCGGCGAGAGCCCGGGGCGTGTTCTTGCAGAGCATCTCGAGATCGACTCGCCGTGGAACACCTATCGCATCAAGGGTCTGCCGCCGACACCGATCGGAACGGCGCAGATGGAATCGATCGAGGCGGCGGCTGCTCCGGCCGAGAGCGACTATCTGTTCTACGTCCTCGTGTCGCCGGATGGTCGCCACGGCTTCTCCAAGACCTATGAGGAGCACAAAGAGAAGATCGCCCAGGCGAAGAAGGACGGAGTGCTCCCGTGAGACTCGTCCTCCTCGGTGACCCCGTCGAGCATTCTCGCTCACCGGCCATCCAGAACGCCGCACTCGAAGCGACCGGCATCGAAGGCACCTATGAGGCGCG
>JBLWQS010000165.1:0-4391 GCA_048452705.1 Acidimicrobiia bacterium | reverse complement strand
TGGGCCGCGTACTTGCGAACTTCCTCAACGTACGGATTGTCACCGAGACCGTCTTCGGAGACGTTCGCGAGGTACATGGCCGGCTTGGCCGTCAGGAGGAACAGGTCGCGAACGATGGGCCGGTCGGTTTCGGAGAGCTCCATCGATCGGACGGGACGACCTTCCGCTAGGTGGGCCTGCACGCGCTCGAAGACCGCCAACCTGGCAACGGCATCCTTCTCGCCGGCTCTGGCCTTGCGCTCGGCCTTCTCAATCGCGCGTTCGATGCCATCGAGGTCTGCGAGAGCGAGTTCGGTGTCGATCGTCTCCAGATCCGACGCCGGGTTGATCTGGCCGGCGACGTGCACGACATTGGGGTCGTCGAAGCACCGGACCACCTGAGCGATCGCGTCGGTCTCGCGGATGTGGTGGAGGAACTGGTTGCCGAGCCCCTCGCCCTGGGACGCTCCTTCGACGAGCCCCGCGATGTCGACGAACTCCATGACCGTTGGGACGATCTCCTCCGGGTGGACGATGCCCGCGATTGTCGCGAGGCGTTCATCGGGCACCAGAGCAACACCCACGTTCGGCTCGATCGTGCAGAACGGGTAGTTCTCTGCCTGGATCTCACCGCGCGTGAGCGCGTTGAACAGCGTCGATTTACCGACGTTGGGGAGACCGACGATGGCGCAGCGAATACCCACGAGGACCTTTCCGAGGAGGAACCATCAGAATAGGGCAGAGCGTCGTGCATCAGCCGTCGGATCGCCAGTTGCGATCGATCCCGTCCGATGGCCTAACGTCTCCGCTGTGAACACCGATGCCCTCACCGCGCTGATCGAGTCGAGCGACCTCGATGGTCTTGTCCGATTCGTCGACGGTCTGGTGGCGAGTCGCGATTGGGGCGGCATCGAGGTGATGAAGGATCGCTGTCGCGAAGCTGTCGAACGCGGGAAGCAGGTGTGGGGTCCCGCTGAGTACGCCGAGTATCGACTCGCCCTGGATGCCCCCGCCGATCGAGCGGCGGCCGTGCTCGGCGACGGCAAGGGGCGCTACGGGCCCGGACCGTTGTGGGAGGTCGCAGCGTCGCGACACAGCTGGTGCGAGATGGAGCCGCTCGTGTCGATCCCGACGCTGCGGGCGATGATCGGTCACGAACGGGCCATCAGGGGCGACACAGTCGATCCCGACTCCATCGACCAGGACATCGTTGAGATTCCTCCCGTCCTCCAACCATGGGAGCCGATCTACCCGGTGGCGGTCTACCGCGAAAACGGCGTCGATTTTCCAGAAGGCGACCGCATCTCCCTCGAATGGGTCGACTTGCCAGAAGCCGGGAGACAGGTCGACGACGACGGGCCGGGGGAGGCGCTGCTCGCGCTCGTTCGGCCGTGGTGGGACGAGTCCAGCGGTCATGCCGACGTGGTCCAGGTCGAAGGAGATGCCTTGGCCGCGATACGGGCCATCGGACCGCGCCGGGCCCGAGTCGCCGACGTGACGCTCGGCGAAGCCCTCGCAGCGATGGCGTGGACGGGATCGAGCGGTGGGGCATACGGCAGCCGGCGCGGGACGCCGATCGGGCGGTCCCTGGCCTGGTGGGTGCTGGCGGCGCTCCTCGGCTACGACGATATGCCGGACGATCCGTCGGGCCTCGAGGAGGCAGCCGAGCTGCGATGGGTGGTGTGGGATCCGGGGGATGCCGTTGGGGGATGGGCGTTGCATCTGGCCATCGAGGACCCGCAAGACGGCGTGGCGTGGGCCATCAGTGCCGTCGATATGGTGTGATCGGCGATCTGCGCATGAAAGCCATCTACGGGTGGCGTACCGTACGGGTATGACGGCACATGGCACACGGGGGAGTGTTGGACAACGGTCGCCGGTCCTGGCGGCCGTGTTGTCTGCCCTGCTCCCGGGCGCCGGTCAGTGGTACGCGGGTCGGCTTGTTCGTGGAGCCGTCTTCGCCGCTCCGATCGCCGTATCACTCGTTGCGATCGCCGTCGGATCGCTCTCGGGGGCGATCGGTCCCCGCTCGGTTCTGACGTGGGTTGTCCAACCCGAACTTCTTCGTACCTCCCTGATCGTCAGCATCGTGATCTTGATCTGGCATTCCGCTGCGATCATCGATGCGTACGTGGTCGCAGGAGGGCGGTGGGCGAGTCCCCGGTTCGCTCCCATCGTCGTTGTGGGGTTGCTGGTTCTCGCAGCGGTGCCCCAAGCTGCAGCAGCGGCCTACACCATCCGGGGTATCGAACTGCTTGAGGAGGTGTTCGTTGCCGAAGGGCCAACGACGCCACCCACCGTCACCATCCAGGCTCCGGTACGGGAGGCGCTGGCTCCTGATCCTGCATCGATCTGGGATGATCCCCTCGGGTTCGAGTTCGAGCGCTCGACGAGGAACCTCCTGTTCCGTGAAGGCGTCGGGGATCCTGGAGCGATCGCGGCGTGGGCCGACATCCTGGCGCCGCCGACTCCCGACGCCCCGTTCCTTCCTTTCGATGAACGGGTCGGCGCCGAACGTCTCACGATCCTGCTCGTCGGCGCCGACGAAGGACCAGGCAGGGAAGGTCTCCGAACCGATTCGATGATCGTGGCGACGATCGATGTCGCGTCGGGTGAGGCCGCGCTGTTCGGTCTGCCACGGAACTTCAAGCGGGTGCCGCTACCTCAGCGGTTCCAGAGTTCGTTCATCGAATTGCAGAAGAGGGCTATCGAGAGAGAAGCCGTTGACGAAGACGAAGATGGATACCCCGACGACTGGGTCGACGAAGACGGTGACGGCATCCCCGACGAACCGGAGTTCGTGCCGTGTGGATGTTTCCCCGAGATGCTGAACCGTGTTCACCAGTACACGATGGATTGGACCCGAAGCTATCCCGATACACCCGACCCGGGGTTGGCAGCATTGAGGGACACGATCGCCCACCTCATCGACCTGCCGATCGACTACTACTTCATGGTCAACATGGCAGGATTCGTCGACATCATCGACACGATCGGCGGCGTCGACCTGATGGTGAAAGACTCCTTCCACGTCGCAGTCTCCGCGCCATCGGAGGACTCGCCGAAAGCCCGAGTCGACGTCGAACCCGGGATGAACCACCTGAACGGTCTCGAAGCGCTGGCCTACTCGAGATGGAGAATCGGATCGTCAGACTACGCGCGAATGCAGCGGCAGCGGTGTCTCATCCGGGCCGCAACCGACCAGGCCGACCCACTCACCCTCGTCCGCTCCTTTCACACCCTCGCCGACGTCGTGGAGCGGTCGGTCGTCACCGACATACCGCTCAGCCTGCTTCCCGATCTGGTCGACATCGTGGGGCGGGTTGACCTCGATCACATCGCAACCGTCGGATTCGTTCCTCCGACATACAACGACGGACGGGCGCCCGGTGGTTACCCGATTCCGAACGTGAGTCGCATCAGGTGGAAGGTCGATGAGGTGCTCGAAGGGGGAGTCGCCGAACAGAGCCGGAGTGGCGAGAGCGAGTGCGACGTCTAGAAACCCGGGCCCGGAAGTCGACCGGCAATGGAACCGATCAGGTCAGATTGGCACGGGCGGCTTCGGGGTCATCCACCGTGACGGCGAAGTGGAGTCCCTCCGCATTCGTGTGGAGCAGGTAGATCGAGTCGATGTTGACACCTGCATCGGCGAGGCGCTGAGCGACCTCGGCGAGCGCACCCGGTTCGTCCGGTAGGAAGGTGTCGAGTACCGGGCGCTCATCGAAGTGGAGTCCCGCTTCTCTGAGAACCCGTCGGGTCGCATCCGAATTGTCGGTCATGACCCGGACGAGGCCCTGTCCATCCGCTCCGATGGCCGCGAGAGTTTGGATGTGAACCCCGGCGTTCGAGAGACGCCGTGCGAGGGTGGCGAGTTGGCCCGGCTGGTTCGCGAGGGTGACGGAGAACTCTTTCATGAGTCCATTGTACGACATAGGGCCGCGACCTGCATCGCTATGACGGTGTCGGGCTCGCGAGGTGCCTGGACGAAGCGAACGATCACAGGGAAGAGGAGCGTGGCGACCATGGCCACGACGACGGCGATCACGATCGCGGAACGAACGAGGCGGCGGCGCCGGAGCTGCTCGAGTTCCTCCGGAGTGAGTTCTTCATCCATTGGGTGGATTCTTGCGCATTCCCGGGACTCTGGGAACATCGAACATATGTTCGATTACGATGAGGTTATGACACGGTACGCGGAGCTCCACGCACACACGAACTTCAGCTTCCTCGATGGGGCTTCGCACCCAGCCGATCTCGTCGCTCGCGCCGCCGATCTCGGCTACACAGCGCTTGCCGTCACCGACCACGACGGGTTTCGAGGGGCGGCAAAGGTTCACGTTGCCGCACGCGAGATCGGTCTCCCGATCGTCTATGGAACCGAGGTGGGCATGCAGAGGGGGGGGACAGGGGAT
>JBLWQS010000164.1:0-4396 GCA_048452705.1 Acidimicrobiia bacterium | reverse complement strand
GGAACTGGGCATCCTCGATCCCCTGTCGAAGAAGCAGATCGACACGCTGATCGCCAATTGTGAGCGCACCGGCGTCGAACTGTTCGACATCAACGATCCACGATCGGGGATCGTCCACGTGATCGGGCCCGAACAAGGGCTGACGCAGCCCGGCACCACGATCGTGTGCGGCGATTCTCACACAGCGACTCACGGAGCGTTCGGTTCGTTGGCATTCGGAATCGGAACATCCCAAGTCGAGCACGTCCTCGCCACCCAGACGCTGCCCCAGCTGAAGCCGAAGTCGATGTCGATTTCCGTCGACGGCGACCTGCCGCCAGGGGTGACACCCAAGGACGTGATCCTCGGCATCATCGCCAGAATCGGATTCAACGGCGGCGGTGGTCACGTGATCGAGTACCGGGGATCAGTGTTCGAGCAGATGACGATGGAGGGCCGGATGACGGTCTGCAACATGTCGATCGAGGCCGGGGCAAGAGCGGGAATGATCGCCCCCGACGAGACGACCTTCGACTATCTGAAGGGCCGACCGTACGCACCCTCCGGGGTGAAGTGGGACGAGGCGGTCGCATACTGGGGGACGCTCTCCACCGATGCCGGTGCGAGTTTCGATACTGAGTTCGCGATCGATGCCGCTGATCTCGCCCCCTATGTGTCGTGGGGCACGAATCCCTCACAGACCATCCCCGTCACGGAGATGGTCCCGGATCCCTCATCGTTCGCTGATCCCCTTGACCGAGATGCCACAGAGCGTGCCCTTGCATACATGGGCCTGGAGGCGGGAGTCCCCATCACCGATATCGACATCGACGTCGTGTTCCTCGGCTCCTGCACGAACGCGAGGATCGAGGATCTCCGCGCCGCCGCGGCCGTCGTCGACGGGAAACAGGTTGCCGGTGGTGTCCGCGCTCTCGTCGTTCCCGGTTCGGGACTGGTCAAACTCCAGGCCGAAGAAGAAGGACTCGATCGGATCTTCCTCGATGCGGGGTTCGAGTGGCGCGATGCCGGGTGCTCGATGTGTCTCGCGATGAACCCGGACGTCCTTCAGCCTGGAGAACGCTGCGCCTCGACATCCAACCGGAATTTCGAAGGCAGGCAAGGCCGAGATGGCCGTACCCACCTCGTCAGTCCGACGATGGCCGCCGCCGCCGCTATCGAAGGCCGCTTCGTCGATATCCGGGAGTGGTCCCAATGAAACCGATCAACGTCATCACGGGGCAGATGGCTCCGCTCCCCCGGGCCAACGTCGACACCGATCAGATCATCCCGAAGCAGTTCCTCAAGCGGGTCGAACGATCCGGCTTCGGACCGTTCCTCTTCTGGGATTGGGCGCAGGATGCCGAAGGCGAGCTGGATCCGAGCTTCGTGCTCAACCGCTCCGACTACAACGATGCCGCCGTGCTCGTCTCTGGCCCGAACTTCGGTTCCGGTTCGTCGCGCGAGCATGCGCCGTGGGCCCTCGAGGATCGTGGCTTCCGGGCGATCATCGCACCATCCTTCGCCGACATCTTCCGTGGCAACTCGTACAACGTCGGCCTGCTCCCGATCGTGCTGACCGACGATGAAGTCGCCCGCCTAACGGTGATCGCCGAGGACCCGTCCAATGTGGTCACCATCGACCTCGCGGCTCAGAGCGTGACCTCCGGCGACCTCCATGCCACATTCCAGATCGATCCCGGTGTCAAACACCGTCTCCTGAACGGTCTCGACCCGATCGCGATGGCGCTGGCCCACGCCGACGAGATAGAGGCATTTGAGCGGTCGAGACCAGCGTGGAAGCCGAGCCTCACGGCAGTACTGAGTACTGAGTACTGAGTACCTACTGATGAACCGTCCCACGCGCCAGGAACAGGCACAGGCGATACTGCAACGCAAGGCTCGTCGCCTTGCCTCTCTCATCCTCGGACACCGGGCTACGACGGCGACGGACTTCGCCGAGGCGTTCACGCTCGAACGGGTCGACATCATCTCTGAAATCCCCGACCGCGAGGTGCTTCTCGCTCTCGGACTGAACCGTGTTGGGCCGCGTGACGGCATCTACATACTCGAAGACGCCGACGAGTTCCGTGTCTATGCCCAGGAGCGTGGAATCCCTGTGCGGGAGCGATCCGATCTCTCGTTCGATGAGGCGCGAGATGCGGTCATCGATGAACTCGTGCTGCTGAACGGCATCCCGTTCAGCGTGTGAAGACCTCGTCGCCGATCGAGATTTCGACGCCACGGTCAACGTGATCGACCGACAGGATGAAACCCCTGGTTCCCGTTGAAAGGAACGCGAGGTGTTCCGCGATCTCGTCTCGTGGGAGGACGAGCGGACTTCTCAGCAGGTGAGAGGTGAATCCGGGACAGGCCACGGCAGGCGCCGGCGAGCGGAGTTCCATGACGGCCCCGTCCTGTGTCCGGATCACCAACCCGGCTGCGATGTCTTCCGCGGTAACAGCGGGACCGTCAACGATGATGTTCTCCCCGGCAACTCCCGCCGGAACCTCACCGAACCGCTCCGCCATCCGCTCGTAGTGACCGGTGAAGCCGATGGACAGAACCCGATGACCGCCACCCCGGACATGAGGGTGAGCGGCGTGGTGGCTATCGACGACCCATCCCGTTCCGTCCCACCCGAGCATTCCCGATGCATCGATCACGGCGCGGTCCATGACGACGAGTGGCCCCGGGTCGTAGGCACCGTCGCGTTTCAACGACTCGGCGTGGACCTGGAGACGGACGATCGGGCCGAGGGATCTGCTCATGATCGGGCTGTTCGGTACTTCGACATGACGTTCACGCTACCCGGTTCGACGCGCCGAGGGCACCCGGCGAGCAAAGACCTCGTCACCGACCGTGACCTTTTCGTAGCGGTTGGTGCCGCCCACTGAGATAAGGAATCCGCGAGTTCCGTCCGACAGGAACGCCAACTCGCTCTGGATGGCGTCTCGCTGAAGAACGTCGTCACTTCCGAGGAGGAACGACGTGAACGGTCGACACGGAGCAGCGGGCCGTGGTCCATCCAGGTCGAGCTCAACACCGTCTGAACGTCGGATGAACATGCCCTCGCTGATATCGGCCATCCGAACGGCCGGGCCGTCGACGATGATGTTCTCCCCCGCGATCCCCACGGGCACCGTGTCGAATCGGCGGGCCATGGCCTGGTAGTGCCCGGTGAATCCGATCGACAGCGCCCGATTTCCTCCACCTCGCGCTCTGGGGTGTCCCCGGTGGTGGGCGTCGATGATCCATCCGTTGTCATCCCTGATGAGCATGCCAGCCTCACCGATCAGGGCGTTCTCTGCCGTCACGAGATGACGGGGGTCGTACCGTCCCGTTGCCTTCAGGGGTTCTGCCTGGATCTGGAGTCTGACGATCCGGCCGAGCAGTTCAGACATTCATGACCTCGTTGAGTAGATCGGGACGATCGGTGACGATGCCGTCGACACCCATTTCGATGAAGCGCCGCATGTCGTCGGGTTCGTTGACCGTCCAGAGATGAATGTGCGCACCCGCTCGGTGAACGGCGTCGATGAGCTTGTCGTCGATCTTGGCCCCGCGATAGTTGAACGGCAACTGGTAGGCCTGAACCTTCCTATGGATAGTGCGTCCCGTGCGAGATGCCAGGTACATCGATGCCGCCGTCGTTGGGCCCGCAGAGACGGCGACCCGACCACGAGTGATTCGTCGGAACCGAGCGATGCGTCGATCGGTGAATGAGCCGATCAGCGTGCGATGCTCGGCATCGAACGCACGAACCACTTCGGCGACGGCCCACTCCTCACCGGGGCCTTTCAGGTCGATGTTCAGCCGGACCTCCGGCCACGTCCCGTAGAGCTCCTCGAGCGTTGAGACCCCGATTCCCGTGCCCCGCAGCGGGTAGTCACGCTCCGGATCGAAGTGGTAGGCCGCGTCAACGGCCTGGATCTCCGCGAGCGTGTGATCGGCGACCTTGCCGTCCCCGTTCGTCGTGCGGTTCAGCTTCGCGTCGTGGAAGACGACGGGGACATGATCGCTCGTGAGTCGGACGTCGATCTCGAGGTAGTGATAGCCAAGCTCCTCGACAGCTCCGGCAAACGCGTGCATCGTGTTCTCGGGCCACAGGATCCGGCTCCCACGGTGGGCGAACCGGATCGGATGCTCGACGGAGAAGAAGTCGCTCAAAGAACCACTCCGCTCTTGACCACTGCAGCGACGAGATCGGCATCCGGCCTGTACGGGATGTGGAAATGGGACGGTGCGTCAAGGATGACGAGGTCGGCAACGGCACCCGGAACGAGATGGCCGCGGTCATCCAGTCTGAGCGAGCGGGCGCTGCCTCTGGTTGCCGCCCACACTGCTTCGTCCGGCGTGAGTCCCATGTTGAGCGCTGCGAGCGCAACGACGAAGGGCATCGATTCCACGTTGGCCGTTC
>JBLWQS010000163.1:0-4407 GCA_048452705.1 Acidimicrobiia bacterium | reverse complement strand
CGACGTTCGCGAGGCTGCCCGAACGGCAGAAGCCCACGACTTCATCGAAGCTCTCCCCTCTGGCTATGAGACGATCGTCGGAGAACGAGGCCAGAAACTGTCGGGTGGTCAACGGCAGCGGCTCTCGATAGCACGAGCGCTGGTCACCGGATCCCCGATCCTCCTTCTGGATGAAGCAACGTCATCGGTCGATAACGAGACTGAGGCCGCGATCCAACGCTCCCTCGCAAGGGTCGCCCATGATCGAACGGTCGTCGTGATCGCTCACCGGCTCTCCACCATCCGTCACGCCGACCGTATCTACGTGGTCGGCGACGGGACCATCGTCGAGTCGGGAACACACGAAGAGCTGATCGATCATGCCGGGATCTACCGTTCGCTGTGGAAGGTTCAGACCGGTTCAGCGATCGACGGTTGAGCAAAACGTTTCGCGACCTCGTTCGTCTCTCTTGACGTTACCTATGGTTATTTGATATTTGTTAGGTATGTCTTCTTCAGTCACGGTGACGTCCGGAGTTGTTCCTCGAAACAGTGCTCGTCCTCCCACCGGTTCCGGGAACCTCGCGCCACCTCCGGGCGTCACCGTTTGTCCCGCCGATCGCCCGACAGTCGCCAAACGAGCGGAGATTCGACCCGTCCCCTGGAACGGAACACCAACCGGATTCCCATCCCACCACCCGTACGTCCGGAAGTTCTGGACTGCGGCCATCGGTCCGGGAGCGGTCGCGGACCTGATGCGTCTTGCCGTCGCCGCACAACGCGGCCGCTCCCTCCCCATCCCGACCAGCCTCTCCCTCCTCTCGCGGGAAGGTCTGGTCTCGTGGTGCAGCGGCAGCCTCCTCACCGGCATCTCCATACCCCCGCTCCCCAACCGCCATCTCCGTCAGATGACGCCGGCACTGCGCCGGGAACACCAATTGGCTCTGCTCGACTTGCCAACCGCATCCTGAGGCTGGACACTGTGGGTGTGATCGACCAAGCCGTAGAAGCGCTCGCGGGGCGGAAACGAATCCTCGTCTTCACCGGTGCCGGGATCTCGACCGAGTCCGGTATCCCGGACTTTCGCGGACCCCAGGGGATCTGGAAGCAGTTCGATCCTGCCGACTACACCTACGACCGCTACGTGGACGATCCGGAATTCCGGAAGCAGTCGTGGGGAAAACGATTCCGCTCCCCGTATCTCGACGCGTTCCCGAACGATGCTCACCACGCCGTAACCCGCCTGTGGGAGTTCGGCCGCTTGATCGGATGCGTGACACAGAACGTCGACGGCCTTCACGTCGCGGCGGGCCTCGGTCCCGAAGCGCTCGTCGAGCTGCATGGAACCGCGAATCAGATCCACTGCATCTCCTGCGGAGACCAGCCCGACTTCGACGATATCGAACACCGCTGGGAGTCCGGCGAAACTGATCCGGCCTGCCTCCGGTGTGAGGGAATCCTGAAGACAACGATCGTCTACTTCGGTGAGGACCTGCCACTCGACGCAACGACGCGAGCGTGGCATATGGCAGAACAAGCAGACGCAGTGCTCGTCGTCGGGTCGTCGCTGTGCGTCTACCCGGCAGCATTCGTTCCCCTCGATGTCGTCGACCGGGGGAATCCGATGGTGATCGTCAACCGAGGCGAAACCGATCACGACTTCCGTGCGACCGTCCTCATCGACGGCACGGCAGGCGAGGTGTTGCCGGAACTCGTGGATCGCCTCACCGCTTCGTAGCTTCGACGATGTAGCCTCACGAACATGGATGGCAGAACCTCCGAGATCATGCCGGACGACGTCGTGCTCGACTCGTTCGTTGCGATCATCGATCTTCGGGAGGGCGACTCCCCAACCCACAAGATCGCCGGCTCGGTCCGGATCGACCGCTTGGACCTCGACCGAATGGAAGAGTTCGCCCCCTCCCCCGATGCCCCGATCCTGCTCTACTGCGGTATCGGAGAGGTCTCACGCATCGCCGCACGATCGCTCGCAGAGCGCGGGTACACCGGTTTCGTGTCCCTGCTCGGCGGCTTCCGACGTTGGCGAGCAGAAGAGCGGCCCACCGTCGCCGCCGACGACGGTGTGACAGACCGCTACGACCGGCACATCAGGCTCGCAGGGTTCGGCCAGGATGGCCAGGACAAGATCAAAGCGGCCGGCGCAATGGTTCTCGGTGCCGGTGGCCTCGGTTCTCCCGTGATCCAGTACCTCTCGGCAGCCGGAGTCGGCACGATCACCATCGTTGACGGCGACAGCGTGGATTCGACGAACCTCCAGCGGCAGGTGCTCTTCGATGAGGCTGCCATCGGCACGAAGAAGGTAGACGCCGCAGTGGCGAGTGTCCGGGCGCTCAACTCCGACGTGACGGCCGTCCCAGTCGCCACGTGGCTCGACTCGGCGAACGCTGTAGACCTGATCAAGGGCCATGACCTCGTCGTCGACGCTTCCGACAACTACGCCAGTCGCCTCGCCGTCAACGATGCCGCGGTCGCTCTCGGCATCCCATTCATCCACGGAGCCGCGATCAGGTGGGAAGGTCTCGTAGCCGGGTTCGATCCGCGGGTTGGCCCGTGCTACCGGTGCCTGTTCCCGGAGCTCCCGGAGAACGAGACGGCTTGCAGCGACGTCGGCGTGCTCGGAGCCGTGACGGGAGTGATCGGCTCGTTGATGGCGGTCGAAGCGATCAAGCACATCATCGGATCACCGGACCGGCTGGTCGACCGCCTCATCACCTACGATGCCAGATCGGGACGATTCGATTCACTGAGAATCAAGAAGTCGGCTTCGTGTCCAGTACAAGACGGTACTCAGTACTCAGTACTCAGTACTCAGTACTGACCCCTCAGTCGACTATTGGCAAATGCAGGGCTCGGCCGTTCCATACGATCGGCTCTACCGGTGCGGGGGTCGGCGCCGCGGTTGCCGTGCTGGCCTTGACGGCCTGCGTCACCGGTGCGGGTGCGACGGTCGTGGTCGTCATCGGCGCTGGAGCGGGTGCCGAAGCCGGTGCGGGCGCCGGATCGGGTATGGGAGCGACGGTTGTCGGAGGCGGGGCCGCCGTCGTCGTGGTGGTCGTCGTGGCCGGCGCGGGTGCCGGAGCGCCCTTCCGCATGAAGATGACCGTCACCCAGAGCTGACCGCTGTCACTTTGGGATACGCCGATCCCGACGTAGTTGTAGTCGCCGAGGATGTTGCGGCGGTGTCCGGACGAAGCCATGAAGGCGGCGTGGAGGCTGTCGACCGAGGGGCCGGCGCCTACGTTCTCGGCCAGAGCTTCCCACCCGGATGCGACGGCACTCAGCGGACTCGTGTGATAGATCTCGCCCGCGGCCATCATCTCAGCGCTGTGCGCCCTTGCATCAGGAACGAGGTCTGAATGCACGCTGACCGGCGCCAATCCTGCAGCGGCTCTCGAAGCGTTGATCTTCGAGAGGAACGCTCCCTCGGTCCCGGCTTGTGCGGGAAGGGCCAATCCGACCGTCATCACCACGAGGGCAACGACGATTATGGAGATCTTGCGGGCGGTGCGCATGGGTCCTCCCGAACACACAGAGCATTTGGACTAATACTCTGTGTATCGGAGGGACCCGGAGAGTGCTTTACCCTTTCTTCACCATCTCGCGGGCCAACTCGACGAGCGTCCTGACGGTGAACCCGGTACCGCCCTTCGCAACGTAGTGCTCCGTCTTGTCGGCACGCCCGGGACCGGCGATGTCCAGATGGACCCAGGGACGTTCGTCAACGAATTCCGAAAGGAAGAGAGCGGCAAGGATCGCCCCTCCCCACCGATCGCCGATGTTCTTCATGTCCGCCACCGGCGAATCGAGAAGAGAGCGGTACGAACGCTCGAGCGGCATCGCCCACATGGACTCACCGGCGAACCTCGCAGCAGCCTCGACCGCAGCGATGGCTTCATCATCGTTGCCGAAGATCGCTCCAACCGTCGGCCCAAGGGCGACCTTCGCTGCCCCGGTCAGAGTGGCAATGTCAACGATCAAGTCGGGTTCCGCCTCCGCTGCGATCCCCAGACCATCGGCGAGAACGAGGCGCCCCTCTGCATCGGTGTTGAGGACTTCGACCGTCTTTCCGTTGTACGCCGTGAACACGTCGCCCGGTCGCTGTGCGGCCCCACCCGTCATGTTCTCGGAAAGAGGCGTCACGCCGAGCACACGAACGGGAAGCCCGATCTCGGCGATCGCCTGCATGGCTCCGTAGACGGCTGCCGCTCCGGCCATATCGGTCTTCATGTCCTCCATGCCCTTCGCCGGTTTCAGCGACAGGCCACCGGAGTCGAACACGATTCCCTTACCGACGAACGCGACGAGCGGTGCTGCGTCGTCCGGTTCATACCGCATGATCACCATGCGCGGCGGATTGGTGGATCCGGCGCCGACGGCGATCAGACCCCCGTATCCCCTTGCGGCAGC
>JBLWQS010000162.1:0-4427 GCA_048452705.1 Acidimicrobiia bacterium | reverse complement strand
AGCAACCGATCAATGAACGACTTCGCGATCGTCACCGGTGGCGACGTCCAATCCCCGGAGACAAGCAATACGGATGCTCCCGACCGGTACGGGCGGTCGCCTGGTACGCTCCCGCTCACTATGGCAAAGGCAAAACGACGTAAGCTCCGCGCACGCCGCAGCAAGGCGAACCACGGCCGCAAGCCGAACGCCGGCCGCGGCTGATCACCCGCTCCAGCCGTCTGCTGTTTCGATCCCCCGATTCGGTCCCGTTCGCTTTCGCGCGTCATGACAGCACCGTACGGAACTCGGGTCCACGCGCCTAGATGTTCATCGTCGGTGCTGAGTACTCGGTAGGCGGTAGTCGGTCATCGGTAGAAGCGCCCATGCGGGCGCCGTCGTGTACCGAGTACCGAATACTGAAGACCGACTACTTGCTCCTACACACCCAGATGGCTTCTGAGACTCTCGCCGGCTGAGGCATCCGTTGACACGATCCAGTAGAGGGCGTCGTCGATGCGATCGATGAAGGAGTACACACGACCCTGGCGGTACAACAGGCCACCGGCCGACTCCTCTGCCGGGCCTGCGTCCATGGAGTCACGGATGTGGGCGATCAGAGCGTTGGCGAGTTCTTCGGCGTCGCGTTCGGAGTCGCCGATGTACGACAGCGCCATAGCGACGTCTCCCCCTCGTGAGAACACACGGTAGGTGTCGTTCCCCCATCCGGCGGCCGCTTGCGTCGCCTCACCCGGCAGCACGCTCTCGTTGAGAATGAGCCGCCATCCCCACTCGCCGAGTGTCGCTTCGTCGTGGAGATCCCACCCGTCGAGTTCAACGGTCAAGGGCGCCAGATCCCGCGGCGGCTCGTTGCGGTTGTACTTCGCTACGTCGAGGATCTGCTCGGTCGTCTCCGGCGGTGACTGATACGCCTCGTCGACGGCGGCAAGTCCCCCCGTTGAGACGACCGCATCCACGAAGACGAGACCCTGGTCGTATGGGAACGTGAGATCGGCCTGCATCCACCCCGGTATCGAATCGAGGACCGAGGAGTCGTAGCTCAAGGCCTCGGTGGCGGCCTGGACGGCTTCGATCGGACTCATGCCCTCCATGTAGACGAACTGTGACCGGGTCGCGTCGCCTTCGATGAGCGCCTGGAACGCCGACGTATCGTCGCCCGTTCCCTCGTCGATGAGCACCTCGTACTCGTCGTTGAAGTCGAAGTGCTGGTCGGTCAGAGCGTGAACGAGTTCGTGAAGAACCGTGATCTTCTGGAGCGGCGTGAAGCCCTCTGGTGCGGCGGGTACGACCATCTCCTCGGCGTCGCCGTCGTAGAAGCCGGCAACCTGCTCGGCGTAGAGATCGATGAGCAGCGTGTAGAGGTCGGTCCCTGGAGCGAGCATCCCGAGCATGGAGAAGAAGGCGCTGTCAACGGCCAGTTCCTCTTCGTCGAGGTCTTCAGCG
The DNA here is from genome assembly GCA_048452705.1 of Acidimicrobiia bacterium. GTDB lineage: Bacteria > Actinomycetota > Acidimicrobiia > Spongiisociales > UBA5794 > JAHEEL01. The sequence goes on along the minus strand of JBLWQS010000162.1, from coordinate 2,984 downwards.
ACCAGGTCGGACACGCGTTGTGTGAACTCGGCATCGTCGAGGATGACGACGGTCGGTGTGGCGATGAACGGAAGCCCGCGCACTTGCTCCGCCTCGACCATCAGCTCCGCGAGTTCGATCCGCATCTCTTCGACGATCGCCGGATCGATCGAGTCCGATGCCGTACCCGGGACAGAGATCGAGACGTCCGGGGACTCAGTCGTCGTCGTGCTCTGTCCCTCGACGGCAGTTGTCGCAACCAGCGTCGTCGCTGTCGACGGCGTCGTCGTTGTCGTCGGGTCCGCATCAGGGCTACAGGCCGCGGCGACCAGGGAGAAGGCAACGATGAGTCCCGCGAAGAAACGAAGTGTCTGAGAGTGGTGCACGAGTCGGAGGCTACCGCTCCAACCGAGAAACCCCAGCCTCAGGCCTTTGGCGTACAGAACTGACGCGATTCGGTAGGTTTTGTACGCCAGACTCCAAGGGGTCAGGCAGGATCGACCTTGTCGCCTTTGCCGATGACGACCAACCCTGATTCAGTCACCGTGAACCGGTCGCGGTCAGCTTGCGCGTCGACCCCGATCTGGACGCCATCGGGTATCTCGACGTTCTTGTCGATGATCGCCCTGCGGATCACGGCGCCCCGCCCGACCGTGACACCCTGGAGAAGCAGAGAGTCTTCAACGGATGCGTACGAGTGGATACGAACGTTCGACGAGAGGATCGATCGCCGGGCCACTCCCCCTGAGACCACGACGCCGGCTCCGACGATCGACTCGTAGGCCGCTCCTCTGCGATCGTCCAGATCGAACACGAACTTGGCGGGTGGGAACGGGGGCCGGTGGGTCAAGATCGGCCAGTGGCGGTTGTAGTAGGAGAAGATCGGGTCGACGGCGATCGTGTCCATGTTCGCCTGGTAGTACGCGTCGAGCGTTCCGACGTCTCGCCAGTACCCGCGCTCTCGGTCTTGCTGGCCGGGAATGTCGTTGTCCTTGAAGTCATACACCCGGGCGGCACCCTGGGCCACGAGCGCAGGGATGATGTTCCCGCCCATGTCGTGCTTGGAGTCTTCATCTTCAGCATCGGCAGAGATGACCTCGCGCAGGATCTTCGTCTCGAAGACGTAGTTTCCCATTGAGACGAAGGCAGAAGAGGGATCCCCAGGGACCGGCTTCGGATGCTCGGGCTTCTCCTGGAACGAGATGATCTTCCCGTGCTCGTCGGCTTCGATTACGCCGAAGTCCGATGCTTCCTCGATCGGAACCCTGATCCCCGCGACCGTAACGCCTGCGCCAGACTCGACGTGCTGATCCACCATCTGGCGCGGGTCCATGCGATAGATGTGATCGGCGCCGAAGATGATTACGTGGTCGGGCTGTTCGTCGGTGAGGATGTTGAAATTCTGGAAGACCGCGTCGGCCGACCCGGAGAACCAGTACGGCCCCCTGCGCATCTGTGCCGGAACGGGCGTGACATAGTTTCCGAGCATCTCGCTCATCGACCAACCGAGGGCGAGGTGTCGATCGAGGCTGTGGCTCTTGTACTGCGTGAGTACCGCGATCTGCCGGTACCCGGCGTTGACGAGATTCGACAAGACGAAGTCGACGAGGCGGTAGATGCCCCCGAAAGGAACGGCCGGCTTCGATCGGTCCCTGGTGAGAGGCCACAGACGCTTGCCTTCTCCACCGGCGAGGACGAGTGCGATGACTTTGGGTTCCATGGGATGCAACCTAGTCGTCGTCCATTGATGCCAGATCGCTCATGCGAGTGCGGTTGCTGGTGTACAGAGCAACCATGTACGCGACGACCACGACGAGGTAGATCTGGCCGATCACCGCTACCCACGCTGCTGCGGCCCGACCGGCCACTTCCACCGGCGAAAAGTCTCCATAACCGAGCGTCGTGATGGTCACGATGCTGAAGTACATAAACACTGTTGTCGGTTGCGGATCGCCGAAGAAACTCCCCCCAGCGAGCCCCGACGCGTCGAGGAAGAGAAACAGATACGCCCCGGCAACGGCCATCAGCAGGTACACGCTGATTGCCCCAAGGATCGTTTCGGTCGTGATCGTCTCGTGGTGCATGAGCCGTCTGAGCGTCACAGCGGGTGCGGCGATGACGAGGAACAGCCAGAGCAGGCCGCCGTGAGTCGCGTCGGGCAGTGCCGTGAACGCCCCGAAGACGGAGGCAAGGACCGTCAGCCCGACGGCGATGGACGCGAACTGGTGGCCGCGCCGCCCGATCCCTGCTGCGTTGACAGCGATCAACAGTGACGCGCCGGTAAGAATGGTCACAGTCACAGAGAGGAGCTGGGCGAGGCCCTCCCCCTGGTCGAGATCGACGAGGAGCAGCAGGCCGACAGTGACCACCGAGACGGCCAGCAGCAGGTCGAACCGGTCGTAGTACCGTCGCGTCGTCGGATCTGTGTTCGGCATTGACCGTGAGACTAGACGACGCATACGACCTGAACGGCTTACGCCGGGAGGTACGGACCGTCGGCTTCGAAGACCTTCTCACCGTTGATGTAGGTGGCCTGCACCTTATTGCGTCCATCCCACGGATCTCCGTCGAAGACGAGGAAATCGGCGTCCTTGCCCGGTTCGAGACTCCCGACGCGATCGTCGACTTCGAGAATCGTCGCCGGATTCGTCGTCACGGTCTCCAGGGCGCGATCCTCCGCCAGGCCTTCCCTGATCGCGATGATGACGAGATCCCGCAGCGTGTCAACCGTATTGACCGGCGAATCGGTCATGATCGCCACCGTCGCACCCGCCTCAACCATGATCCCGACCGCCGCAGCAGTACGTCGATTCACCTCGCGCTTAGACGCCGCCGTATAGAGCGGTCCGATCGCAACAGGGATGTTGCGAGACACGATTTCGTCGGGGATACGCCAACCCTCCGTGGCATGCTCGATGACGAGTCGATATCCGAATTCTTCGGAGAGTCGGATGGCGGTGCGGATGTCGTCCATCCGATATGCGTGGTTCCTGACCGGTATCTCG
>JBLWQS010000161.1:0-4428 GCA_048452705.1 Acidimicrobiia bacterium | reverse complement strand
TGATCTCCTGATCCGGTCCTACGACTTCGAAGCCATCGAAGCGCTTCAAGAGGCGGGGGCGTGGGAGGCGGCGGGCCAATTGCTCGCCGACGACGCCGCACGACTCGAGAAGGCGGGAGCCGACGTGATCGTGCTGGCAACGAACACGATGCACAAGGTGGCCCGACAGATCGAGGATGCCATCAGAATCCCCTTCCTGCACATCGCCGATGCCACGGCTGACGCTGTCAAGGAGAAGGGCATCGAGACGATCGCTCTCCTCGGGACCCGATACACGATGGAGCAAGACTTCTACAGAGGCCGACTCACGGCCTTCGATCTCGAAGTTCTTGTGCCAAATGCAGGCGACCGTGCGTTCGTCAATGACGTGATATTCGACGAACTCGTCCGAGGGCGCATCGTCGAGGCGTCGAAGGAGCGCTATTTGGAGATCATCGAACGCCTGGTTGAGAGAGGTGCAGAGGGTGTGATCGCGGGTTGCACGGAGATCGAGTTGCTCGTTACCCCCGACGACGTGGATCAACCGTACTTCCCGACGGCGCGGATTCATGCGTTGGCCGCGGTGGAGTTCGCGTTGGGATAGCAGCGGACAGGCCACAGACAACAGACGACAGCCCACAGACAACAGACAGAATCGCGAGATGCCTCGCTGTTCGCTGTTCGGTTCAGGAATCCGCCCACCCTCGTTCCCTCTACCATGCCTGAGCGATGACTCGTCTCCCTGTCTGTCGCGCTCTGATCTCCGTGTCTGACAAGACGGGTGTGGTCGAGTTGGGGCATCGTCTCCATTCTGCGGGTGTTCAAATAGTGTCTTCGGGAGGGACTGCCCGCACGCTCGGCGACGCCGGGATTCCCGTTACGACGATCGCTGATCTCACTGGTGCACCCGAAATGCTCGGCGGACGCGTCAAGACACTCCATCCGATCGTCCACGGCGCGATCCTCGCCGACCTCGACAACCCGACCCACAGGGCCGACCTCGCGGAGCGCGGTATCGAGCCGTTCGAACTCGTCGTCGTGAATCTGTATCCGTTCGAGGCCACGCTTGCCGGCGATCACTCTGAGGCTGAGGCGATCGAGCAGATCGACATCGGTGGTCCAACGATGATCCGTGCCGCGGCGAAGAACCACGCATGGGTCGCCGTCGTCGTATCGCCGGAGCGGTACAACGACATCGCGGACGCAGTTGAGCAGGGAGGGACGACGGCGGAACTCCGGGTATCGCTCGCTCGGGAGGCGTTCTTCCGGACCGCCGCATACGACGCAGCGATCGTCAACTGGATGGAGCGAGACGGCGCCGAGCGACTCGTGGTTCCCATGGTGAAGGCTTCGCCGCTTCGCTACGGCGAGAATCCACATCAACCTGCCGCCCTGTACTCGCAACGGGATTCGAACGGATGGTGGGCACGAGCAGAGCAGTTCCAGGGCAAGGAGATGTCGTTCAACAACTACGCCGACGCCGACGCCGCTTGGCGTCTTACCAACGATCTCCCGGCGGGATCGGTCGCGATCCTCAAGCACATGAACGCCTGCGGTGCCGCCGCAGCCGACACAATGGTGGAGGCATTCGAGCGAGCCTGGGAGTGTGACCCGCTGTCTGCCTTCGGGGGCGTCGTCGCGCTCAACGGGATGCTCGACGAGGACACCGCAGAAGTCATCAGCAGCGTCTTCGTCGAAGTCGTGATCGCTCCACGGATCACGGATGATGCGAGAACGATCCTTGAACGGAAGAAGAACCTCCGAATCCTGATCGCACCGGCACCATCGCCATTCGATCTCGACATGAGGTCGATCGACGACGGGTATCTCGTGCAGAAGAGAGACGTTGCGGCCGTCGACGCCGCTGCATGGGAGTCGATGACCCGTGACCCGACGGCGTCCGAGATCCGAGACTTGGAGATGGCATGGGCGATCGCAGCCCACACGAAGTCGAACGCCATCGTGCTCGTCAACGACGGTGCAGCCGTTGGAGTCGGGGCCGGTGATCAGAGCCGTGTCGGTGCGGCCGAGCGTGCGCTCGCGAAGGCGGGGGACCGCGCCAGGGGCGCGGTGTGTGCCTCTGATGCGTTCTTCCCGTTCCGCGACGGACCGGACGTGCTGGCATCGGCCGGAGTTGTTGCCATCGTGGAACCCGGCGGGTCGGTGCGAGACGCCGAGGTGATCGAATCTGCAACCGAACATGGCGTCGCACTCATGTTCACAGGAGAAAGGCACTTCCGACATTGAGCGCACTCATTCTTTCAGGTAAGGCCGTGTCGGCCGTCGTTCGGGCCGAAGTAGCAGAACGTGTTGCGTCGCTGCGCCGGAGGGGGCACTCCGTCGGATTGGCAACCGTGCTGATCGGTGACGATCCTGCGTCGAAGGTCTACGTCAGGAACAAGCACCGTGCCGCGGACGCGGCCGGGATGTTGTCCTTTGACCGTCATCTCCCTGCGACGGCATCGCAATCCGACGTGGAGGCCGTCGTCACCGAACTCAACGCGGACGAACGAGTCGACGGGATGATCGTGCAGTTGCCGTTGCCCGGCGGTCTCGACGGCGAACGAGCCGTCGAGTTAGTGGACCCCCACAAGGACGCCGATGGGCTTCATCCCTTCAATCTCGGCCAACTCGTCCTCTCCCGACCCGGACCGGTCCCGGCGACGCCCGGCGGCATCATGCGGATCCTCGATCACTACGGGATCGAGACTTCAGGGCGGACCGCCGTGATCGTGGGACGATCGTTCCTCGTCGGCCGTCCACTGGCTCTCCTGCTTGGAGAGAAGGGAGTCGACGCCACCGTCGTCCAGGCGCATTCACGAACTCCCGACCTGGCTGGGGTGTGCCGTGGGGCCGATATCCTGGTGGCAGCCGTGGGCCGACCGAAGATGTTCGACGAACGCTTCATCAAGCCCGGCGCCACGATCATCGACGTCGGAATCAACCGAACCGATGACGGCCTCGTCGGCGACGTCGACTTCGATGCCGTCGCCGACGTTGCAGGGGCGATCACCCCGGTACCCGGTGGTGTGGGCCCGATGACGATCGCCACGTTGTTGGCCAATACGGTGGCGCTGGCCGAAGCGAAGGACAACTGAGAAGAGGCGGAACGAACCGCCGACGAAAGGTGCAACGACATGGGTTCAATGATCACGATGACCGACTCGGGAGTGAACGTCCCGAACGACCCGATCATCCCGTTCATCGAGGGAGACGGGATCGGACCGGACATCTGGGCAGCGGCCGTACGGGTTCTCGACGCAGCCGTCGAGATGGCATACGGCGGTGAGCGCAAGATCGAGTGGAAAGAGGTCCTCGCAGGCCAGAAGGCATTCGACGAGACCGGTGAGTGGCTGCCGGTAGCAACGACCGACGCCTTCCGCGAGCACATCGTCGGAATCAAGGGCCCGCTCACAACACCCGTCGGCGGCGGCATCCGCAGCCTGAACGTGGCGCTACGCCAGATCCTCGACCTTTACGTTTGTCTCCGACCGGTCCGCTGGTACGAAGGTGTCCCTTCGCCGGTGAAGCGCCCGGAACTCATCGACATGGTGATCTTCCGCGAGAACACCGAGGACGTCTACGCAGGCAAGGAACTCGAAGCTGGCTCCGAGGAAGTCGCGAAGCTTCTCGCCTTCATGGCAGACGAGTACGACTGGGATATCCGTACCGACAGCGGAATCGGCATCAAGCCGATCTCCGAGACCGGGACGAAGCGCCTCGTCCGTGCTGCGATCCAGTATGCGGTCGAGAACAACCGCTCGTCGGTCACGCTGGTCCACAAGGGCAACATCATGAAGTTCACCGAGGGTGCATTCCGCACCTGGGGATACGAGGTCGTTCGTGACGAGTTCTCCGACGTTGCCGTCGGCTGGGACGACTGCGGAGGAGACCCCGGTGACAAGATTCTGGTCAAGGACGTCATCGCCGACGCGTTCTTGCAGCAGATTCTGACCCGTCCCGCCGAGTACGACGTGATCGCCACGATGAACCTCAACGGCGACTTCATCTCCGATGCCCTCGCCGCACAGGTCGGTGGGATCGGGATCGCTCCCGGTGGGAACATCAACTACGTGAACGGCTACGCGGTGTTCGAGGCGACACACGGAACGGCACCGAAGTACACGGGGATGGACAAGGTCAACCCCGGGTCGGTCATCCTCTCCGGTGAGTTGATGCTTCGCTACATGGGTTGGGACGAAGCCGCCGACCTCATCGTGAAGGGTATGGAGGGATCCATCGCCGACAAGATCGTCACCTACGACTTCGCCCGCCTGATGGACGATGCCACCGAAGTGAAGACCAGCGAATTCGCGAACGCGATGATTGAGAGGATGTGATCGCGAGGATGTGATCGCGGGGCGATCACACCCGTACCGAGTACCGAGTACCGAAGAGGGGCGACCCCGCAGCGGGGCCGCCCCTCTTCTTTGTCTGTTGTCTGTTGTC
>JBLWQS010000160.1:0-4470 GCA_048452705.1 Acidimicrobiia bacterium | reverse complement strand
CGATTGCCGTCCAATCCAATGTGATCCCGGTCCCGCCGTGTTGGCGAGCAGTGACCGAATCCAACAACGGGATCTGCCTCCCGGGGATCTCGTCGATGGTCCCGTCACCGACCGGACGGAGGACGAAGAAACCTGCTTGCTCCGCCCATAAGGCGGCGGCCTGAGCACCCTGACCATGCGGCTGGATCCCATCGGCTCCGGTCGCCTCCACCAAGTCGACGATCGCATCCCGGGAAGCATCGACGGTGACGAGGATCCTGAGAGCAGGAACGCCGTCCATCAATGCCGCCGCTCTCTCGGTACCGATCCGCCGTGGTGATTCCTCAGCGAGAACGAAGCCGAGCGCATCCGCTCCGGCGTCCACGGCATCGGAAACATCGCTCTCACGGGTCAGTCCACACACTTTGACCCAGGTCACGACTGATCGACCAACTGTGCAAGCATCGCTGCTGGATCCGGCGCAACGATCAGCGCCTCGCCAACGAGAATGGCGTCGTAGCCGGCGGACGACATGCGCTCGGCGTCACCGGAAGTATGGATTCCGCTCTCCGCCACCGTCGTGACACCTGGGCGCATAACCATGTCTGCAACGCTCTCTGCGACCGCCAGATCGGTTGTGAAGGTCGTCAGGTCGCGGTTGTTGACGCCGATCAGCGTCGCCCCTGCATCGAGTGCGATCTCGGCCTCGACGCCGTCGTGCGCCTCGACGAGTACATCGACACCGGCGTCGGCTGCCGCTTCCATCATGAGCTCCAATCGCTCTCGCCCAAGGATCGCCACGATGAGCAACACGGCGTCGGCCCCGAACGCTCTCGCCTCCCAGACCTGTGCCGGTTGGAGGAGGAAGTCCTTCCTGAGCACCGGGATGGAGACCGCGTCTCGGACCTCCGCCAGATCGTCGAGCGAGCCGTCGAAGTGATTCGGTTCGGTGAGCACGCTGATGGCATTGGCTCCCGCACTCTCGTAGATCCGCGCTTGGGCGACGGCGTCAAGGCCGGCGGCAAGGACACCACGAGACGGTGACCGACGCTTCACTTCGGCGATGATCGAGAGGCCGCCGCCTGACAGAGCATCCGAGAACGGTTGAACCGGTTGAAGGGACGCTGCCGCTTTGCGGTACATGGGACCGCATCCCATGAGGTCGTCGGCGCGTGATCTGGCATCGGTGAGGATCTGATCGAGCATGGCGGGATTCTATGACCCTTGCCGCTCTCGGAGATAGTCGATGAGGCTTTCGATCTGCTCATCGGCAAGTCTGCCGCCGAAGGTCGGCATCGCTCCTGGGCCCACGCTGATCACACCGGCGATCTGCACGTCGGTGAGGGACGCTGCTTCCGACCCTGCTCCAAGGGGCGGGCCGACGCCGCCGGCAAGATCGCTCCCGTGGCAGTGGGCACAGGTCGTCGCAAAGAGATCCTCTCCGTACTTGTCTTCCGACGCGTCGCTGCAACCTGTGAGAACGACGGCAACGAGCATCACAACGATGGGTACAAAGCGCATCACAGGAGTATGCCCTTCCATTCGTCTACGTCGGAATCTCAACCGAGAACCTAGTGCCACTCCCCGGAGTGCTGTGAACCGAAATGGTCCCTCCCATGGCGTCGACGATCCCTCTCACGATGGTCAGCCCGAGTCCGCTCCCCTCGGGGCGAAGCGGCCGGTAGTGCTGGGCCACGAACAGGCGATCGAACACGCGGTCGATGTCTTCTGGATCGATTCCCGGTCCCACATCCGCGACCGACAACCGAACGATGCGGCCGTCACACCCGACGCCCACCTTCACGCTGCCGTGCTCGGGTGTGTAGCGCATGGCGTTCTCGATGAGATTGCTACACACTTGTCCGAAGCGATCCGGGTCGATCTCAGCGTGACCGTCATCTGCAGCATCCAGGTCGATCTCGATACCAAGCTCATTCGCTCGAACGCGGTATGTCTCGACGACACCGGCAACGTATGCGCCGACATCGACGTCTTCCGGTTGGAGTGTGAACTCCTGGGCGTCGAGCCGGGCGAGGAGCATGATGTCTTCGACGAGACGCGAGAGCCGATCGGCCGACAGATGGAGCGCTTCCGCAGCGCGGCCAGCTTCGTCGGCACTCATCGATCCATCGTCAAGAGCCTCCGCGTAACCCCGGATGGTCGTCAACGGCGTACGAAGATCGTGTCCGATGCTCATCAGGAACTCGCGTTCTCTCAGTTGCGTCGCCTGGAGCTGCTCCGCCATGTCATTGAACGCCACCGAGGCCGCTGTGATCTCGTCGTCACCTTCCACGGGGGCACGGGCCGTGAGATCCCCGTCGGCGATGCTCCGTGACGCCGATTTCAGGCCGGAGAGACGGCGACCGATCCACCCGGCCATCGACACACCGAAGACGGCAACGAGAACCACTCCGACGGCGATCGTGAGGAGCAGAGCCCGGTTGAATTCCCGAATCGGCAGCAGCGGTGCGGTTCGTCCGATGGCGATCACGATCTCACTGTTCGCCAGGGGAATGCGTTGCACGGTCGCGAGCATCTCGGTTCCATCGACGTCGAGGCTCAGCACCTCTCGCTCCGACAGGTCTGGAGGGAGCAACGGCATCAGGTCCTGACGAAGAGAGAGGGGGAACGACCGCTCACCGACGAGGAGCGCACCTTCCACGATGTCGTGCCCGCCGACGACCCTCGCACGTTCGAGAATTCTCCCCGCTTCCACTCGCACCTTGCGGAGTTGGGTCTCAATCCGAGCACCGGGAGCGATCTCCACATCCTCGAGTTCGGTCTCGACAAGGGCACCAGTGGCCTCGGCCTGCCGGAAGAGCTCTTCCTGGGCCTGCTCTCGAACCGCCCGATCGACATAGGCGAAAACGGCGAGTCCGACGACGACCATCACCATGGCGATCACGGCGGTTCCGATCGCGATACGCCGTGTCATTGAACGCTCCCCCTCATCCGTCGATGCGGTAGCCGACGCCCCACACCGTCTCGATCGGGATGCCGTTGAGCTTCTTCCTCAGCTGCCGGACGTGAACGTCGATGGTGCGGGTCTCCCCGAAGTAGTCGTATCCCCAGACCGCTTCGAGGATCTGGCCTCGCGAGAGTACGAGGCCGACGTGTTCCGCCAGGTACCACAGCAGGTCGAACTCCCGTGCCGTCGGACGAACAACCAACCCCTTCGAGTCGGTGACCTCGCGTCGTCCACCGTCGATCGTGAACCCCGCGATCTCGATGAGGGAACGTTCGACCGGCGCCTCTTCGCTCCTGCGGAGAACTGCCTTCGTTCGCGCGACGAGCTCTCGAACGGAGAACGGCTTCGTGACATAGTCGTCTGCACCGATCTCCAACCCGACGATCGTATCGATCTCGGTGTCTCGAGCGGTGAGCATGATGACGGGGACATCCGAGCCCGATCTGATCCTTCGGCAGACCTCGAATCCGTCGATACCCGGCAGACCGACATCAAGCAGCACGACCCGTGAGTCACGATCGCGAAGCTGCTCGAGTCCCGCCTCGCCGCTGGATGCGTGGATGAAGCGGAAGCCCTCACGTTCGAATGCCATTCGAAGGAGCTCAGCAATCTCCTCTTCATCCTCTATGAGCAGCACTGTTCCGCCGTTGGTCACGTCTTCCTCGCTCGAGCTGGGTCACAGCGTCGCACGGTTCTGTTCGAGAACGGTAAGGATTCCGTGAGATGCCTCAGACTCATCTCAGGTGCGGGGCCGCAGCGATGGCGGCGAGCACGGCGGCTGCCTTGCTCACGCACTCTCGGTACTCGGATACCGGCACGCTGTCGGCAACGACCCCCGCACCCGCCTGCACCCACGCCTGGTCTCCATCCGAGATCATCGTACGAAGGCCGATCGCTGTGTCGAGATTGCCGGCGAAGTCGATGTATCCGATGGCACCTGCGTACGGTCCGCGGGCGTTCGGCTCGAGGCCGTCGATGATCTCCATTGCCCTGATCTTCGGCGCCCCTGTCACCGTGCCATGAGGGAACGTCGCCCTCAGGACGTCAACGGGTCCCAAGCCCTCGCGCACCGTGCCGGAGACTCCTGAGACGATGTGCATGACGTGCGAGTAGCGCTCGATCACCATGAGGTCGTCGACGGAGATGCTCCCAAATTCACAGACACGACCAAGATCGTTCCGCGCAAGGTCGATCAACATCACGTGCTCAGCCCGTTCCTTCGGATCGGCGAGAAGTTCAGCTTCGAGCACCGTATCGGCTTCGGGGCTCTCTCCTCGGGGACGAGTCCCAGCGATGGGACGGCTGTATGCGATCCCCTCTCGCACTCTGGTCATGAGTTCGGGCGACGACCCCGCGATCGACATCGAACCATGGCGCACGAAGTACATGAACGGTGATGGGTTGACGAGGCGCAGTGCCCGATAGACGGCGAAGGCGTTCCCATCGAATTCCACATCGAAACGGACCGACGGCACGATCTGGAAGGCATCCCCGGCGTTGATGTGCTCGATCGCCAATCGAAC
>JBLWQS010000159.1:0-4489 GCA_048452705.1 Acidimicrobiia bacterium | reverse complement strand
GCCGGCATCGCGTCGACGACGGCATCGAGGGCTTCAGGAACGTCCACGGCTACGACCACTGCTGTGTCGGCGATCACCGCCGCGGCATCGTCGAGAGTCTCCGCGGCCAGCTCTGCCGAAGGCACGAGCGTGTCGAAGGACTCGCTCACGATCCCGAGCGTCTCCGCGGCAAGAGCGACCGTCTCATCGGCCGTCTCGACAGCCTCGACCGTGACGGCAAGGGACTGGTCAGCGGACTGAGTCAGGGTCATCACGACCGCGATTCCGAGGATTCCGGCGATCAGGGACGCGACCAGCCCCCCGACCCCGAGGATCGTGAACAGCCGTCCGAGCCGCTGATCGTCTCCGGCGAGTGCCGAGAGACTCTCGCTCATCCGAATTCGATGCCCTGCGCCAACGGGAGCTCTCCGGACCAGTTGATGGTGACCGTCTGCCTGCGCATGTAGGCTTTCCAGGCATCGGAACCGGACTCCCGTCCGCCGCCGGTCTCCTTCTCACCACCGAAGGCACCGCCGATCTCAGCACCGGACGTCCCGATGTTGATGTTGGCGATACCGCAGTCGGACCCCATGGGCGAGAGGAACGTCTCGCCCGCTTGCACCGAGTCGGTGAAGATCGCCGACGACAGCCCCTGTACGACACCGTTGTTGATCTTGATCGCCTCTTCGACGGTGTCGAACTCGATCAGATAGAGGATCGGAGCGAACGTCTCGATCTGCAGGATCGGTGCGTCGATCGGCATCTTGATGATCGTCGGCTCAACGTAGTAGCCGGGACCGTCGATGACCCCGCCTCCGTAGAGCAGTTCTCCGCCCTGTTCCTGTGCGATGCCGACGGCTGCTGAGAAATTCGAGACCGCGATCTCGTCGACGAGCGGACCCATGAGGTTCGCGTCGTCGAGCGGGTCGCCGATCTTCACGGTCTCATATGCCGAGACGAGGCGTCCTGCGATCTCATCTGAAACACCACGTTGCACGATGAGCCGGCGGAGCGAGGTGCACCGTTGTCCCGCCGTCCCGACGGCGGCGAAGACGGCTGCTCTCGTTGCCAGGTCCGGGTCTGCGTCGTCCATGACGACCATGGCGTTGTTCCCGCCGAGTTCAAGGAGCGACCGACCGAGCCTCTTCGCGACGGCGACCCCAACCTTCTCACCCATCCCACACGAACCGGTCGCCGAGATGAGCGGCACCCGCCGGTCATTGATCATGACGTCACCGACCTCAGCGCCGGAGCCGACGATGAGATTGAACACTCCCTCGAAGCCTGAGCCTTCCATCGCCCGGGCTGCGAGCTTGGACGTTGCGACCGCGGTGAGTGGCGTCTTCGAGGAAGGCTTCCAGATCAGCGTGTCTCCTCCGACGGCGGCGATCATCGCGTTCCACGCCCAGACGGCTACCGGGAAGTTGAACGATGTGATGATCCCGACCGGACCGAGCGGATGCCACTGCTCGTACATGCGGTGGCGCGGTCGCTCCGAAGCAATGGTGAGTCCGTAGAGCTGTCGGGAGAGGCCGACGGCGAAGTCGGTGATGTCGATCATCTCCTGAACCTCGCCCTCACCCTCGGCCTTGATCTTGCCCATTTCGAGGGCAACGAGCGCGCCGAGCGGTTCCTGATACTCACGCAGCAGATCGCCGATGACGCGAACGAACTTGCCGCGCTCGGGGGCGGGCAGCATGCGCCACTCCTCGAACGTGTTCGTCGCGGTCGTGACGACCTTCTCGTAGTCGGCGGTGTCGGCGCGCTTCACTGCGCCGATCCGATCGCCCGTGGCAGGGTTCTCGACTTCGAGTTCGGTGCCGCCGGTCTCGAGCCACTCACCGGCATACGCGCCCGAGCTGACGTCGTCGAGATCAAGTGCGGCGAAGATGGAATCACGATTCATGTTGCGTCTCCAGGTTGACTATCTGCTGTCCGTCGTCCGCTAGCGCGCGGCGATCGTCTCGATCTCGACGACGAAACCGCCGGGGAGTGCTGAGACTTCAACGGTCGAACGTGCGGGCTTCGCATCACCGACGTACTCGCCGTATACGGCGTTCACGGCTGCGAAGTCGTTCATGTCGGTGACGAAGATCGTCATCTTGACAATGTCGTCGTAGCTGAGTCCGACGTCGCCGAGGACCGCACCGATGTTGCGCATCACCTGAACCGTCTGTTCGGTCACGCCACCATCGACCGCCGTGCCGGTGGCCGGGTCGATGCCGATCATGCCGGACACGAAAACGAGTCCGTGTGCTTCGGTGATGATGCTGTACGGACCGAGTGGCTTGGGTCCGCTCGGTGCGTCGTGAATCTGTTTCGGCATGGTGCCTCCCGGCTCGCTCGGGAGACAGTCTATGAGCGTGCGTTAGTCGCGTTTCCCACAGGTGCAGGAGTGGCCGGTCTGGTTCGGGTTGTCGATCGCGAAACCCGATCCCTGGAGACCATCGTCTTTGAAATCGATCGTGGCGCCGGTGACATGGCCAACGCTTGATTCGTCGATCAAGACCTTGAATGCTCCAGCATCGACGACGGAGTCGGTCTCCGTGACCTCTGCATCGAAATACATCTCATACTTGTAACCGGAACAGCCTGCGGGCATGGCTGCAAGGCGCAGGGCGAGGGCATCGTCGCCCTCGTCCGCCAGCAGTTCACGAACCTTCTCAGCTGCAGCATCGGTGAGTGCCACCGGGGTCATTTCGAGCGTCATTGAACGTTGCCTCCTCCGCAAGTCGCGATTCGATTCTAACGACTACCGCCGTGTTGGGAATAGGCAATTCTTGGAGATAGGATCGGCCGGATGACGACACGAGACGACATCGAGGCGGCGCTTCGAGGCGTGATCGACCCCGAACTGAACGCCGACATCGTGGAACTCGGCATGGTGGGCGACATCACCGTCGATGGTTCCGATGTGTCTATCGGTGTCGCTCTCACGATCGCTGCGTGTCCGATGCGCGACCAGATCGAGAACGATGTCGTGCGCAAAGTCAGTGCCATTCCGGGCATCGAGACCGTCTCGGTCAACGTGACCGCGATGAACGGCGAGCAGCGATCAGAACTGATGGGCAAGGTGAGGTTGCGTGCTCGAGAGAACGCCGAGCCGACCATGATCAGCCCACAGACCCGCGTGATCGCGGTATCGAGCGGCAAGGGTGGAGTCGGGAAGTCGTCGCTCAGCGTGAACCTGGCGCTTGCGATATCAGCGCGCGGGCACAGCACGGGTCTCCTCGATGCGGACATCTGGGGATTCTCGGTTCCGAGGATGCTTGCCTCCGTGGATGCTCGCCTCGAAGCCGGTGACGACCGCAAGATCCGTCCGCTCCAAGCCGCCGGGCTTGAAGTCGTCTCCACGGGTCTCATGATCGACGACGAAGACACCGCTCTCATGTGGCGTGGCCTGATGCTGTCGAAGGCCCTCGAGCAGTTCCTGACCGACGTCGCATGGAGCCCCGACCTCGGGTATCTCATCATCGACATGCCCCCCGGCACCGGTGACGTGCAGATGGCACTTTCGCGGATGCTCCCGCAAGCTGAGATGGTGGTCGTGACGACCCCTCAGCGAGCCGCACAGAAGGTTGCCGCGCGAGTCGCAGACATGGCCCGCCGATCCCACATGCCCGTCGTCGGTGTCATCGAGAACATGGCCGGCTTCACGACAGAAGAGGGCCGCCACTACGACCTGTTCGGCGTCGGCGGCGGTTCAGAACTGGCCGACCAACTCGGCGTCCCACTCCTCGGTCAAGTCCCCTTGGACCCGAACGTGGTAAACGGCGGCGACGAAGGTCGCCCTGTCGTCACCGCAGATCCCGACGGTCCCGCCGGCACGGAGATCCGTTCGGTCGCCGATCGACTGTTGGAGTTGGTCCCCCCGGCCGCCGCCGACACGTGCACAGCCCGCATCGCCGTCCTCGAGGAACAATTAGCCGGGATGTAGACGGCGATCAACGAACGACCGACGACGTCACCACGGCTTCGTTACCGACAGATGTCGTTCACGATCGGGTAGGGGTTCGCCCAGTCACCGCCGCCGGGTTGCCATCCGAGGTGAAGATGTGGGATCCATGAAGGCGAGTTGCCGGTCGTGCCCACGTATCCGACCAGATCGCCGGCCGACACGCTCTGGCCACCGGCCAGTCCATCGGCAAAGGCATCGAGATGGGCGTAGTAGTACACGTCTCCCGAATTCCCCAGCAGGTAGATGGAGAGCCCACCGAGCGTGCTGTTCGACAGCCGGTAGATCCGCCCCGTCTCCATCGCGACGAGCGGTGTCCCCCGTGAAGCCGACATGTCGACTCCCTTGTGCGTCCTCCCACCCGACCGGGGTGCGCCCCACGTGTCGGAGAAGGACACGGCCCCATCGACCGGACAGACCAGCCCTGAGGTCGATCGCTCCGGTGGGATCGTCGTCGTGGTCGTCGTCGGAGCGACTGCGGTGGTCGTCGTCGAGGGCTCCGTGGTGCTGGTTTCGCCGGCATCCGTTGCGAGCGTGGTAGAGGTGGTTGTTGTC
>JBLWQS010000158.1:0-4512 GCA_048452705.1 Acidimicrobiia bacterium | reverse complement strand
CTGTGATGTAGCGTCGCAAACGGTCTTCCCATCGAGCCCGCGCTTCAACTTGACTTGTTCACGGCCGTGGACGCCGCTTGGAGATCTAGGGATCAGGAGGTTGGGGTTTCGAGTCTCTTCGGGCGCGCCATCGGAACCCCTGCGTGAGCGGGGTTCTCAGCTGTTCAGACCACGATGTCCACAGGATCCGCGACCGGCCCATCCGGGTCGGCGGCTACGTGTGACGCATGCTGCCGGCTACGCGCTGGTCGCGATGCGTTCACTCTCTCGCTGGAGGCCAAGGGCCATTCCGTCGATCCCTTTTCGCATCTGCTTGTCGGTGGAACCCTTCACCAGACGACCCATGCGGTTGAGCGTGTAGCTGTAGTGAAGGGTCAAGTCGGTGTCATCGTCGTGAGGGGATATGTTGAAATCCGCGACGGCGCCAGAGATCGGCAACTTGAACGTCTCATAGATATTCACCGTCAAACGCCGGTTTGGTTCATGTCGGTCGATGCGCTCATTGACGCCGCCGAACGGAGTGAAGTCACAGTGTCGTGTGGATCCCTCGCTCACAGGGCCCCGGGAGGTCAGTTCCGAATCGGTGACGCCGGGGCTCCATCTCTGAATGTCTCCGAATTCGTGGAGCACTTCCCACACCGTCTCCACCGGGGCTTCGATTCGGCGTGTGATCGTGAACTGTGGCAATTGGGCGTCCTTCCGTTGTAGGACAGCCAACGCGTGGCGATCACTCCGAATTCCGAACGAGGTCGGTATCGGCAGCCGTCGCCGTATCGGATCCATGCAGCCTGATGAGTCTGCATCCGATGACTGCGAGCGTCTCGATACGTGGTTCGACCACGCGGTGTGGGCGTAGCAACGCAGGCGTCTTACCTGGCCGATTGGACCTGATCTGGGGGCCGCTTGGGCCGTCGAGGGTGGTTGGTCCCGCGCTCGGTTGCGGTGGTTTGGCGGATCGCCTCGAGTACTCGTGCGAGGCAGGAAGTACGCTGGTAGATGGTCCTCGAGGACGTGTGACAACAACTCCTCGATTGCAGAAGGGAACCCCCATGAGCCAGACGGACGAGACGTGGACCGACGTAGGCGAGCAGTTCAAGAAGCTCGGGTCGATACTCAAGTGTCACTACCAAGCGCAGGAAGGTACGGAGGGTGCAGAGGTCGCCTCGGAGGACGAGGTCAAGGACGCGGTGCGAGCACTCGGTGAGACCATCAAAGCGGCTATTGCGACCGTTGGTGACACTATCAAAGACCCGGAGGTTCGGGACGAGGCGAGAGAGACGGCCGCGTCCTTCTTCGACGCTCTTGGGGCAACCTTCTCAGACCTTGCAGACGACATCTCCAAGCGGAGCGAGCGAGGGGATTCGCTCGACCCGCCGTCCACAGAGGACGCTTCTGGACGGGATGCTTTCGAAGAAGAAGAGTGATTGCAGTCGCCAGAGAGCGACGGGTGTTGGCGCTGCAACACGGTGTTCACTGCTTCCACCATCGACCCGCGGCGCGGGATAGATTGTCGTCCCATCGGTGAAGGAGACGGCCGACAGCGACATTTCGGTGCCGGATGAGGCCACGATTCAGATGCGATCGAGCGGATCCCGCCGACGCGGGTGACTGAGCCGGAAGAGCCGCCACGACAGGCCCATGACGGCGATCACACCGGCAATGGCTGAGAAGGCGAATATGGTCGCGGCGAGATCTGTGACCGGTTCGAGGGGACTGCCATCCAGTCCACCGATCCCGGCGGCCAGCGCTGAACCGACAATCAGGCCGACGACGAGAATGCCGATGGTGAGCATCATCGCGATGCCGCTCAGGGCGGAGACGTGCCGGTCGAGATCGCTGGTGTCCAACTCGACTTTGAATCCACCCTTCTTGATATTCGTCAGCCACTTGAGCAAGCCGTCCTGCAGCGACGGCATCTGCTCCATCGCTTCCCGGACGGCGAAACCGGCTTGTCGCACCACGACGTCCTTGACGGCTTCTGAGGTAATAGCGTCCGGGACTTGTTCCTTCAGCGCATCGAACGAGCGTTTCATGAACTCGCTGCCCGTCCAGCTTGGTGCAAGCGCTCCGGTGATCGCTTCCGCTTGTGCCAGAGCCTTCATGGCCAGCGTGAGTTGCGAATCGAATCGGTAGCCGCCCTGCTGCAGGATGCCGAGGCCCAGAGGCAACACCTTCCCCATGACCTCAACCTTCTGCCCGGGGGGAGGATCGAGATACGGGGTCAGGGTGCGCTCGAACTCCTGGTAGTAGCGGGCGTCGTCGGTGTCTCGATATGGCGTTGACAACGACTTCAGCGTTTGCGCAAGGCCGCGTACGTCACCATTGCGAACAGTCAGAAGCAAGCTTCCCAGTTTGATTCGTTGCTGGAACGTCAACTCACCGACCATGCCCGTGTCGAGCATCACCATGTCACCGTTGTCCAGATCGACAAAGACGTTGCCGGGATGCGGATCGCCGTGGAAGAACCCGTCGATCATCAGCATCTTCACAGCAGCATTCACTACACGGTCTGCCAGTACCTCTCGGTCGAGGCCGGCCGCATCGATGGCAGCCGCGTCGGTCGACTTGACGCCGTGGATGAATTCGAGCGTGAGCACTCCAGAAGACGACAGCTCGTAGAACACTTCGGGGACTCGTATGCCTTCGATGGGGTCGAGCACTTGGGTGAGTCGACGAGCGTTGTAGGCCTCGATCTTGTAGTCGAGTTCACGCAGCAGGGTGGTGCCGAATTCGAGCACAATGCCCGCCAAATCCATGTCCTCGGCCCAGCGAGCCCGTCTTTCCATGGCTTGAGACATGCGGGCCAGGATGCGGACGTCGGAACGCAACTGGGTATGAATGCCCGGGCGCTGAATTTTCACCGCGGCATCGCGACCGTCGTGCAACACCGCGCGGTGTACCTGTGCGAGAGAAGCTGCCGCCAGCGGCGTTGGATCAAACTCGGCGTACAGCTCCTCGGGCGGTGCCCCGAGCTCAGCGATCACCCGTTCGCGCGCCTGTTCGTAAGGGAACACGGCGACATCGCTCTGCAACTTCTCGAGCTGCTCCTGCCACGCCACCGGCAGAGTCCGGGCTCGGCTCGAGATGATCTGGCCGATCTTGACGTAGGTGGGACCGAGGTCCTCGAGTAGGAGGCGAAAACGAACCGGGGGCGGCACCCGAACAAGCGTGACACCCGGTCGCCACAGCCACGCTTGGAGTCGACGTCTGAACCCAGCGATCGGTCCATCGCCGTCGAACAGCGCATCAATGCCATGGATCTGCAGCATTTGGTGAACGCGCAACAGCCGAAGGCTCTCCCCCGCACGTGGGCTGAACCGCATAATGCCCATCTGGGTTGGCCGACGACGGAGTCCACCCTGCCCTGGGACCACCGGGGGAGTGAGACCGAGGAAACCGATCCCGACGATCCTCAGTGCACCAAGCAGGGTGCCTCCGAGCAGAATCTGCCAGACGGAGTTGGCATCGATCGAGCCTGAGAAGAGCACCAACAAACCAAAGACGAGGACATCGACCAACACGACGACCAACCCGTAGGTCTGAACGACGAACGGCATGAGCAGGAGGTCGAGAGCCGGCCGGATGAAGACATTGAGGAGTCCATAGATGACGGCCAGGATCGCTATCGACCCGAGCGTGAGGTCGAAGCCAGTCCGAATGCCGGGCATAAGAGCAAGCACGAGAGCAATGAGCACGGAATCCATGACGAAACGGACAAGCACGACCCGGAAGCTCACCCGGCGTGAGCGGCGACGAGACGTCGGAATCGGTGTCGACACTTCAGACATGGGACGAACCCCTTTCGGAATCAGAGACGACCGTAGAGTAGCCGCCGCGCTCAGCCCCACCGATGGCGGTCTACCCATCCGAACAACGGGCGGCCCCGCCAGCCGCCTCGCCTGTTGCCTTGACGAGGGGACACCATTCTTCGTCACACGGTGGTGTACCGATCACTTGGCAACGGTGCCGATATGGGCGGGTGGAGCATCGCCGCCGACGGATCCGGAGACATACTTGCACAGAGCCGCATCCGTCCGGTTGCTCCATGGGGATCGGTGCTAGGTCTGGTGCGCCACGGACGACGATCGCTACTGGGCCCTTTCGAGACCGTCGAGGACCAGGTCGAGGCCGAACTCGAACTCATCGCCGTAGTCGTAGCCGGGCTTCATGATGTGTTCGATGCTCAACTCGGCGAGATAGGGGTACTCGTCGACGGGGAAGTGCTCGAGAAATGCCTCCACGATGGCTGCGACTCCTTCCGCGGAATCGAACGGCATGGTCTCCTCTTGCATCGCGAATCCGTAGATGTAGGAGTCCATGGCGGAGAACGCGTGGGCCGTCAACTCGATCGAGAACCCGGCCTGCCTCAGCGTTCCGATGACCCAGTTGTGGTGACGCAACAACGAAGGGCCGGGAGTGGGTCGCGATTGCATCATGCTGGTCGCCCAGGGGTGGAGAACGAGAGCCTTCCGGGTGGAGATCGCCCGTTCACGCATGGCCGTCTTCCATCCA
>JBLWQS010000157.1:0-4586 GCA_048452705.1 Acidimicrobiia bacterium | reverse complement strand
ACCGCTCCGAAGAGCGGCCGCTTCTTTGGTCGGACCCGTCCCGGGGAGGGGATCTCTGCAGAGTGCGGAGATAGGCGACGATGTTCTGCAGATCGAAATCCGATGTCCCGGGGGGATGTCACCTTTCGGTGATGTGTCCACTCCCGACGGGGTTACCGGATCGCGTATACGGGGCCGACCGGTTCTCGATTTCGCTTTCCTGGCTAGTGTCGCTCATCTCCTGGCTCGTGGTCGGAGTCTCTCGTCTTCCGACCGGATTTCTTCCGCCCACTGAGCGTACGCGTCTGCCCTGACCCGCCCTAGAGTCGAATGGCCCACTTCCTCGCGATCGAGGCGATCGAGGACTGAGCCGTGAGGCATCCATATTCGTTACCCTGTTCCCTATGCGGCCTTCATGGATCGAGATCGACCTCGACGCGATCGAATCGAATGTGCGGATCATCCGTGACGCCATCGCTCCGACCGTTGTGTGCGCCGTGGTCAAGGCCGATGGCTACGGCCACGGCGATGTCCCCGCCGCCAAGGCAGCTCTCGCTGGCGGTGCGGCCCATCTGGCCGTCGCTCTCGTCTCCGAGGGCGTGCGTCTGCGCGAGGCGGGACTCGAGGTGCCGATCCTCGTTCTGTCTGAGCCCCTGCCCGAGGAGATCGACGTCGTCGTCGACTGGTCGTTGATTCCGATCGTCTATCGGCACCACTTCGTTGAAGCCGTCGCAGAGACGGCCGATCGTCTTGGACGCGCCCCCTACCCGGTCCATCTCAAGGTCGATACGGGCATGCACCGCGTCGGTGCGTCCCCGGTCGAGGCGATCGATCTTGCTAGAGAGATCAACGCCGACAAGCGCCTCACCCTCGAAGGAATCGCTACCCACCTCTCTGTGGCGGAGGAAGACGCTGAGTTCACCGGCCGTCAGGTTGGCGCTCTCGCCCGGTTCAGGGATCTCCTCGCGTCCGAAGGCATCGACGTCGAGTACGTGCATGCGGCGAATACCGCAGGAGCCCTCGATCATCCGGAGGCTCGATTCGATCTTGCTCGGGTCGGACTCGGCATCTACGGACTCCTACCGGCTCCGGAAACCGGTCTCGGTCTCGGTCTCAGGCCCGCCATGCGAGTCGTTTCTGCCGTCTCGTTCGTTCAGCGACTCCCCGAAGGTGCCCGCCCCTCCTACGGACGAAGGCGTGCCCTCGAGCGTCCGTCGACCGTCGCCACCGTGCCCCTCGGCTATGCGGACGGAATCCCCCGTCGGCTCTCGTCTCTCGGTGGAGAAGTCCTGATCAGGGGCAAGCGATATCCGTACGCCGGAACCGTGACGATGGACCAGGTTGTGATCGATCTCGGGGATGATCCGGTCGAAGTCGGGGACGAGGTCGTGTTCATCGGGACGCAAGGCGATGAGGAAGTAACGGCGACCGAATGGGCAGACCTGCTCTCCACCATCAACTACGAGGTCGTCTGTCAATTCGGACCACGGTTGCCGCGTCGTTACGTTCGGGGGGGATCCTGATGGGGAACCGAACGATCACCGCTGTGCCGGGAGTCGCTGTCGGTCATCACACCGATCCGGGTGCTGCCACCGGCGTCACGGTGCTGACCTTCCCTGAACCGAACGTCGCAGTGGTGGATGTGCGAGGTGGAGCACCGGGCACCCGCGAACTCGGCACACTCGGTGATGCCATCAAACCGGTCACGGTCAACGCTCTCGTCTTCGCGGGAGGGTCCGCATTCGGTCTCGCCGCAGCCACCGGCGTGGTCTCAGAGATCGAAGGGGAGGGGCGCGGAGCGCCCACGCCCGCCGGACCCGTTCCCATCGTTCCCTCAGCGATCGTGTTCGACCTGATGACCGGAGATCAGCCGGGACGCCCTACGCCCGAGGATGGAGTGGTCGCATACCGGAACCGCACCACCGATGGCGTCACTCTGGGTCGTGTTGGGGCAGGGGCAGGAACAACCATTGGGGCATGGAGGGGACCGACGGCGATGCAATTCGCCGGCATCGGATCTGCGGCCGTCACCGTCGGCGATGCGACGGTCGGCGCGTTGGTCGTCCTGAACGCCGCCGGCGACGTCTTCTCTCTCGAAGGGGAGTCGCTCACGGGCGGCGAACCGGCGTCGTTGGCGCCGCCCGTCGGCCCATCCCTAGGGGACAACACGACACTCATCTGTGTCGCAACCGACGCAGGTGTCGAAGACCGCAACGAGCTGCGTCGGGTCGCCATCCGGGCCCATGATGCCCTCGGTGCCTGTGTCCGGCCGACCCACACCCGGTACGACGGGGATTCGGCGTTCGTCGTGTCATTCGGCTCCAGATCTGCCGACATCGACGTCGTACAGCAGGCCGCTTTCGTGGTCGTCGGTCGGGCGATCGAGTCTGCTCTCGGCGGATTCCGGGGACAGGGATGAGCACTCACGCCATCGAGCGGCTCAACGAACTGCGCACCGAAGCGCTCGCTTGCACTTCGTGTCGGCTCTCCGAAGGGCGCACACAGGTGGTGTTCGGCGATGGAGACCCGGAGGCCGACGTGGTGTTCGTCGGCGAGGCTCCCGGACAGCATGAGGACGAACAGGGTGTTCCGTTCGTTGGTCGATCCGGACAGCTCCTTGATCAGCTGCTCGGTGAGATCGGACTCGAGCGAAGGGACGTATACATTGCCAACGTTGTGAAGTGTCGGCCGCCGAGCAACCGGGACCCGCGGCCCGATGAGATCGAGTCCTGCAAGGGATACCTCAGCGAGCAGCTGCGACTCATCGATCCAAAGGTCGTCGTCACCCTCGGGAACTTCTCTTCGAAGCTCCTGCTCAAGACCGAGACCGGAATCACCCGCCTCCGCGGCACGGCCTACGAGTGGTGGGGCCGTCTTCTCGTGCCGACGTTCCACCCGGCCGCCGCCCTGCGAGGATCCGCCCAGGTCCTCGAAGACATGAGATTCGACTTCGGCCTCATCCGAGACGCAATCGACGGTAACCTTGGTGGCGAGACCGACGGGAGTGAAGTCGGGGAGTCAAGCCAGCCCGACGTGGACCCGGAGCAACTCGGTCTGTTCGGCCGCTGAGATGAGCATGATCACCACACGAACCGATTCCCCCGATGAGACACTGGCCCTCGGCAGACGCCTCGCGTCGGTCCTCGGCCCCGGCGACGTCGTGTTGCTCAGCGGTCGGCTCGGCACGGGCAAGACGCTCCTCACTTCCGGTATCGCAGAGGGCCTCGGTGTGTCAGGCCCCGTCGCCAGTCCCACGTTCGTCATCGCCCGGATCTATCGAGACGGCCTGGTACCTCTTGTTCATGCAGACGTCTACCGCCTCGGCTCGATCCTCGAGTTCGAAGACCTCGATCTCGAGGAAACAGCGGCCAACGGTGTGTTGGTCATCGAGTGGGGAGAGGCGATCGAGGAAGCAGTTTCGATGGATCGACTCGTCATCGAAATCGAGATCGACGGTGAGACCGGCCGACAGTTCCGGATTATCCCGTTCGGTTCGTGGCTCGAGCGGTCGCTGGAGGAAGTCGCATGAAGATCCTCGCCATCGAGACCGCGACACCTGCATCGTCTGTTGCGCTGGGTGACGGCGGATCGCTCGCTGCAATGAGCGTTCGCGTCGATCGTCGCGGGCACGTCGGCTTCATGGTCCCGGCCATCGATTTCTGCTTCGAGCAGGCAGGCTGGGATCGACACGACATCGATGCCGTGGCCGTCGACGTCGGACCGGGACCGTTCACGGGCATCAGGGCCGGAATCGCAACTGCTCAAGCGGTCGCCGCCGGGGTCGGCGCACCCATCGTCGCGGTATCGTCGCTGACCGTCCAGGCCCTTCGGGCTGCAACCGGGCATCGGCGGATCTGGTCGGTTGTCGACGTGAGAAGAGGTCAGGTCGCTGCCGCCCCCTATCGACCGCTCCCGGGGGGTGTCGCTCCCGACGGTCCGGCAGAGGTGCTCGGGGCTGAGGAGTTCCGAGCGATCCTCGATGCCGACGAAGCCGACACGCTCGTCGTGGGCGATTGGCGGGCCCTTCCCGAGACGATGTGGGGTGGCCTCCACCGGGTTCGCCGCGGTCGGCCTCGCTATCCGTCGGCCGATGTGATGCTCGAGATCGCCGCCATCCGGGCCGCTCACGGTGACTTCATTGCCTCTGAGGACCTGCGGCCCGACTACATGCGCGAACCCGACGTGCAGATCAACTGGAAGACGTTCCGTTCCGAGGGGATCTGGCCGTGACGATCAGAACCATGTCCCGCAGCGACGTTCCCGCGGTTGCCACCCTGGAACGCGAGATCTACCCGGAGCCGTGGTCGGCCAGGATCTTCTTCGACGAACTGGCGCAGAGCAACCGGACCTACATCGTGGTGACGAATGATGGAGAGATCCACGGCTACGGCGGTGTGATGCTGATCGAGGACGACGCTCACATCACGACCCTTGCCGTGGTCCCGGGATTCAGACGCATGCGGCTGGGAACGCGAATCATGCTTGCTCTCGTTGAGAAAGCCCTCGCGAGCGGTGCACGGCATCTCACGCTGGAGGTTCGGGCGACGAACACGGACGCCCAGAAGCTCTACGAGCGTTTCGGATTTGCCCCGGTCGGGAAGCGGAAG
>JBLWQS010000156.1:0-4590 GCA_048452705.1 Acidimicrobiia bacterium | reverse complement strand
CGTTGAAACCACGATCGGCCAGTCAACGTATCGGCTGACGGTGCTCGACGACGGTGATGGCGGTGCATTCATCCCGTTCAGGGACGGCACCTCCGGTGTCGAAACATACGCCGGTGGCCGGTACGTGGGAGTCGAAGCCGATACGGCCGGAAAGGTCACCCTCGACTTCAACACCGCCCAGAACCCATGGTGCATCTACGACGAGGAGTTCACCTGCCCGCTGCCCCCGGCGGAGAACTGGATCGTTGAGCGGATCCCGGCCGGCGCGAAGGCGTATGAGCCGCCGAGCTAGGCCGTACCGACAGCCTCGTTCTCGAACCAGAGCCGCAGTCGCCGGAACCCCTCATCGAGGCTGACCTCCGGTTCCCAATCGAGGGCTCGACGGGTTTCCCGTTGATCGAACCAATGTGCCGTGCCGAGTTGTTCTGCCAGGAAGCTGGTCATGGGCGGATCATCATCAGTCTTCCGTCGATCCCAGATCTGCTCGACCACGAGACCACCCGTACGCGCCAGGTGATATGGGACCTTGATCCGGGGCGGCGCGAGACCGGCGGCCATGACGATCCGACTCAGGATCTCACGAACAGGACGCGGTTGGCCGTTGGTGACCACCAGGGCTCTCCCCCCGAGCGTCGGGGCGCTATCGAGGGCAGCAACGAGCGCATCCGCGGCGTTGTCGACATACGTTGTGTCGATCAGCGCTGCACCCGCTCCCACCATGGCGAGACGACCCGCCTCGGCCCGGTTCACGATGCGTCCGACGAGTTGGGTATCACCCGGTCCCCAGATGAGATGGGGCCGTATGGCGACGACCGGCATGGCTGGAGAGCTCGCAGCGAGCGCTATCAACTCCGCCTGCGCTTTGCTCTTCGCGTAGTGACCTCTGGCACGTTCGGGGTCTGCGGGACCCGCCGACGCTCCGACAAGGGGCCGTCCGCTGTGGGCAACCGAAGGTGATGACACGTGGACGAAGCGAGTGGCTCCTGCTGCCCGTGCGGCGTCGATGACGTTGCGCGTGCCTTGAACGTTCGTCGCTTCGAATAGCACCCACTCCCCTGTTGCCGCCGCACGCCCGGCGACGTGGATGACAGCATCCGCTCCATCCACTGCGGCGTCAACGGCAGTGCGGTCTGCGATATCGCCAAGATGCTCGGTGACGCCAAGGCCACTCCGCTGCCGTTGCATCACGGAAACGTCGTCTCCCCGTTTCTCCAAACGGGCTACGACGGCACGTCCGACGAGGCTCGTCGCCCCGGTCACAAGCACCCTCATATCCGACCCATCCGCCCACCGGAGAGCACCTTCTCCGCCCATCGCGCTACGCGCGTGCGGTCGATCTTCGAGTTATGGCGCTTGTCGACGGGAAGGGACTGCACAACCAATACTGCGGCCACGTCGACGTCTCCCGCCCTCTCTCGCACTCGATCGGCCATCGCCTCGTCGGCCAGATCCGCTCGACGCCGGGAATCCACCGTTACGACCACCACGATCACCTGCTGTGTGCCGGGAGGGCCGACACCGACCACGGCAGCTTGGGAAACATCAGAGAGTTCAGCAACGTCATGCTCGATCCCGACCGGAGTGACGGGACCGCACGGCGATGTCACGATGTGCCCGATCCGCCCCTCGATCCACAGCCGCCCCGCCTCGTCGATGTGTCCGACATCCCCGCTGCGATGCCATCCGGCGGGTTGAGAGGCGCCATGCTCCGTCATCCAGAGCTTGTCGTACCCGTCTCTGATGTGAGCGGCGTGGATGCACACCTCTCCGACAACGTCGCTCTCTTCAGTGAGTGGGTCCGTCGGCTTGCCGTCGGCGTCGAGCGGGCTGATCGCGACACGGACACCGGCGATGGGCACTCCGACACAGACACCGTTGCCGTCGGGAACGACTTCGGCCTCGGCGAGACTGATGTCCGCGACGGGAAGCACTTCGGTCATCCCGTAAGGACTGTGCAATTCGGCGCGGGGCATCATCTCGCCGACAGATCGCAATATTGCTGCCGGTACCGGCGCCCCGGCCGACATCAGAATCCGAGTTCGGGCCAACGCCTCGGCCTGACTCTCAGACATGTCCTCCGCCGTTGCGACCACGTTCCTCAGGGCCGCGGGAGAAGCGAACACGAGTGACGCATCGATCGCGGTAGCGGCATCCGCCAGGGCTTGGGCTGTAAGACTCCCCGGTGATGTGACCTTCATGTCGGGAACTGCCGAGGGGATACCCATGGCGGGTCCGGAGAGGGCGAAGGGTCCGAATGCCGCGACGAGGCTGTCCTCCGGCTGGATGCCGTAGAGATCGACGATGGCATCGCGTTGAGCCTGGAGCTGGTGGTGCCGGTACACGACGCCCTTCGCCGGTCCCGTTGCTCCAGAGGTGAAAACGACCGCTGCTGTATCAAGCGATGACGGTGGTTGTGGTGCCGCCAGTCCCTCTCCCCGACCACGAACTTCATCCAGCGTCGCCCGGACGCCCAACACCCGACGCCTGGACGGATCCAGCGGAACTGATGCGATTCGGATGCCGGACCACCGCATGGCTCGTGCCACCGTCAGGGCTTTGGTGTTGCCGATCAGGAAGGCCGGATCGGCGCTTGCCAGTGCTCTGCCCATGCCCTTGATCCCCAGACCTGCATCGACCAACACAACGACCGCACCGATCCGCCAGGAGGCGTAGAGGCACACGGCAAGATCGATGCCGGGCTGAATGAGCAGCGCCACTCTGCTGCCCCGCGCAACGCCGAGATCGCTGAGGCCTGCGGCAACTCGATTGACATCCGCATCGAGCCTGTCAAATGAGATCGAGGATTCTTCCCCTTCCTTCCCCATCTCGACGATGGCAACGGTCTCGTCACCCGCCCTGCGCTCGATTCCGGCCCAGAGCGGTTCACGTTCCCGTTCCGCCGCAACTTGCGTCGTCGAACGTTCGGGTTGTTCGAGCCACGCGAAGACCGCAGAAGCAACGTCGGCGTCCTCGGGTGTGAGATGACCCGCCCCAACGAACCGATGGATGTCGGCGTTGGGCAGCCGCAGCGCGAGGTCCCGCAGATACAGATCGGAGAAGACCGGATCCGATGGTCCCCACAACAACAGCGCCGGCACGTCGGTGAGTTGTTCGAGATCGTTCGCCACACGGTCGAGAGCGGACTGGCTTGGGTGCTCGTCGTCGAGTGGGATGTCTTCGACGAAGGCAGCGATGGCCGCCCTCCGGTCGGCGCTCCGGTACGGGGCCTCATAGGCCTCCCGAATCGGTCGAGCGGCTCGTGGCCTGGTGAGAGCCATCGTCCCGCGAACGAACGTCGGAGTCGTCGTGCAGATCCGTTCCAGCATCCCCGGGGTCCGAACCATCCGGATCAGGGTCGGCGCCGGCGATCCGGCCGGCTGGTGAACCGCGGTGTTCATCAGCACGATGCCACCCAGTTGGTCCTGATGGCGTTGCGCCCACCCGAGGGAGATCGGACCACCCCAATCGTGGGCGACGGTCACGATCGGCCCGGTGAGTCCCATTTCGTCGGTGAGAGCGCAGAGGTCGTCGATGCGCTGCTCAAGTCGTCGCGTCGTGCCGGTACGCTCCGAGAACCCCATGTCGAGGTGGTCGATCGCTATCACCCGAACGTCGGATGGGGCATTCGCGATCAGGTCACGCCAGAGATACGACCAGGTCGGGTTACCGTGGACACACAACAGGGTGACCCGGGGATCCGCAACCTGGTTGTCGAGCACATGCCACGTTCGACCGACGCCGTCGAGTTCTGGCGTCGAGATGAGCCGCGACCAGCCCGGTTCGAGTCCGTCGAGACCCGGTCCCGGCAGTGCTGCGGGCGATGTCGACCCGCTGGTCACCAGGTCAGTTCCATCACCGATGTGTTGATCCCCGACCCGATCCCCATCAACAGAACTTTGTCGCCCGGTTGGAGGGAGTCGGCTTCCATGGACAGCGTGATCGGGATCGACGCCGGTCCGACGTTGCCGAGGAGGGGGAACGTGAGCGGTACCTTGGCGATGTCGATGCCGAGACGCTCACACAACATGGTCGTGTGGACCTGGGAGATCTGATGGAAGATGTAACGATCGACGTCCAACCAACCAAGCGCTTCCACATCACCCCATGCCATCTTGGAGACCTCGAGTCCGGCATCCAGGAGCGCCTTCGTGTCCGTGCGCATGCCGTCGAGGCTCCCAACACAGAGCTTGTGATGGCTAGTGTCGGCCCGGGCCATGCCGCCGACGACCTTGTGGCTGCCGGGATTGTCGGAGTGGCGACCGACGACAGCCGCTGCGCTCCCCGAACCGAGCGTCAGCGACGCGAATTCTGAGAAGAGGTCGCCCATCGTCGCGTCGGGACCGGCCAGTCGTGCCAGCGTTGTTTCCTGGAGATGGCGACTGCCCTCTCCATCGACGATCAGCGCGTAGTTGATCTGACCGCTGTCGATCATGTTCCCCGCCACCTGGAGCGCGTTGACGAATCCGAGGCACGCGTTCGAGAGGTCGAAGCTGAGACACCAACTGGGAAGGTCGAGGGCGTGATGAACCGTGACGGCCGATGAAGGTTCGAGTCGATCGCGACACACGGATGTGTCGATCAGGAGTCCGA
>JBLWQS010000155.1:0-4605 GCA_048452705.1 Acidimicrobiia bacterium | reverse complement strand
CGAGCCGCCGGATTCCCCAGGCCGTCGTCCTCGACGAGGTCTCCGGTCTGGGCACAGCACGATTCGTCGCCGATCGCGTCGAACCCCACCATCCCATGGTCGCCCGCTATGAAGTGTTGTGCCGTCCCCGCGGCGTGTACACCGTCGGACCTGCGATCGTTCAGGTTCGGGACCCTCTCGCGCTGTCGGAGGCGGGAGGCACCGCCGGCAAGATCGATCGACTCGTCGTGTATCCCGCCGTGGAAGACTTGGACGGCCTCCCGCTCGGCCGCGGTCACGACCCGACCGTCAACACCTCTCGGGCGAGCTTCTCCCAAACCGGCGGGGAGGATTTCTTCACACTCCGCGAGTACCAACAGGGGGATGACCTCCGCAAGATCCACTGGCCGTCGTCGGCCAAACGCGACGAGCTCATGATCCGACAGCTCGAGATGCCCTGGCAATCCCGGGCACTGGTCCTCCTCGATCCCCGCCAATCGGTGTATCCGGACGCGGAAGGCTTCGAGCACGCCGTTCGCGGCGTCGCGTCCGCATTCCGGCATCTGTTCAGAAATGGATACACGCCCACCTTGTGGACCGGGAGTGGGTCCGGGACCGTCGTTGGCAACAGCGAAGGGTACGGAATCGCCATGGAGGAGCTCGCCGCCGTGCAGTCGATGCCCGCCCTCGATCTGCGAACGGCTCTCGGTCGCATCCGTCGCAACGGCGTGGCCGGCGGCGTTCTCGTCCTCGTTACCGGAGTGCCGGACGACCCCGTCCTCGGCATGTACCGGACGCTCGGCAACGACTTCTACCGGACGGTCGTGATGTCATCCGGATCGGAGTCCAGCGACGAACTCATGCAGTTCGCTCGCGCCGGTGCGACGACCGTCTCGTCTCGGTCACCCGAGCGGTGGGGATCCGCGTGGAAACAGGGAATGGAGCGGGCGTGGTCTACCGCTACAGCTGGATAGCCGGCCTCGCATCGATCGGTTTCGCCTTCTGGGTACTGACCCGTCTTCTGCTCCCAACGGGATCCGGAGCGAAATGGCAACTCGTCGTGCTGTCCGGTCTCGCCATCGGCCTCATAGTCACATGGACGGCCATCACATATCGAGTGCGGACGATCTGGATCGCCGTGCTCAATCTCGCCGCACTCTTCATGGCGGCCACACGTTTCGCAGCACCCTCGGAGTCCATCCTGATCTTCCCGACGCTCGCCGGACTCGGCGCCCTCTGGTCGGATCTCGAGCGCGCCTTCGACGTCATCAGGCACGGCGTCGAGCCGGTCCGCCCGATCACGGGCATCGTCGTGATCCTGACCGCTCTGTTCTGGCTGCTTGGCGCCCTCCTTGCATGGGGACTCTCGAAAGATCACCCGTTCGTCGCTCTCCTTCCCCCGCTGGTCGTTGCGCTCCAGTTCGCGACCCTCGACCGGCGCAGCGACGGCCTCATCGTCCTCGGTGTCTTCATCGTGCTTGTCGCAGGAACGATCTTCGCCGTTGCTCTCGATGAGCGCGACCGGGGGGCCGGCCTGATGTCGAGCGATCGACAGCGCCCTCCATCCAACGCTCCGTCACCGACCGCGGCGCTCCTCGTCGCCTCAGCCGTCACCATCGCGGTCTTCGGGGCGGGGATGCTCGGGCCGAGGCTCCCGGCCGATGGCGTGCTGGCCTGGCGCACCCCGGGAGGTCTGGGCGGTGGGTTCTACGGGAGCATCGAGTACAACCCGTACGTGAGCATCCACACAGGACTCGTCTCCAAGACCGGTACCCCGCTGTTCCGGGCGAAGATCGACCTCTCTTCCGGCAGTGCCAGCGACGTGTACTTCCGACTCCTCACCATGGAGACCTACGACAACGGACGGTGGTCGGCCAGCCGACCGAAGGTCTACGAACTCGACGAGCCACCCACGGAGGAGGAGGGCTACGAATACTTCGGGCCGACCGAGACCGCCACGGTCGACATCACTATCGATGCCCTGGGACAAGAATGGCTGCCGACGGCATATGCCGTAGGTGGCGCGAACGGCGAGGACGCCGAGGCATTCCGGATCCGTCGAGCCGACACTTCGCTGCTCTTCCGTGGGGATCGAACGTACCAGGGGATGCAGTACCGAATCTTCTCCACGATTCCGGTGGTCGACCCCGCCGCTGTCGCTGGAACTCCGGACGGCGGCCTCTCTCCCCTGTTTTCCCAGGCCGCCGACCAAGGCGAGACACCCCCGGATCCCATCGATGTGGAACCCAGGGAACTCCCCGATGCCGAGGAGTACACGGAGCTCCCCCCAGGCCTCGATCCACGCATCCGGGCCCAAGCGGCCGATCTGACGGAGCGGCTCACGACACCGTTCGAGAAGGGTCTCGCGATCGAGTACTGGTTCCGAGAGACCGGGGGCTTCGTCTACGACCTCGACGTCGAGAATGGCCATGCAGAGGACCAACTCGCAGCCTGGCTGTTCGACGACGACCCGGAGAACGTCTCGTATCGGAGGGGATATTGCGAGCAGTTCGCGACGTCGATGGCCGTGATGACTCGCACGATCGGGATCCCGACGAGGGTCGTCCTGGGCTTCACGCCCGGCGACCGCATCGGCGTTGACGAGGTGGTCGTCCGAGATGACAACGCCCACTCGTGGGTTGAGTTGTGGATCCCGAGCCAGGGATGGGTCAGCTTCGATCCGACACCGCGCAGCGACGGCGCCAATCCGACGACGAGCTACGGCGCCATGGAGGAGGCCCTCGGTTACGATCTCGCGGCCTACCTCGACCAGATCCCCGAACCGGAGCGGACGCGGTTCCCGTCCTCCGGCAATCTACCCGGCGGAATCTTCGCACCAGACACGAACCGCCCAGAGCCGGGGTTCATCGGAACGGGTGGGGAGACGACGACATCGTCGCCGATCCCAGGCTGGCTCCCGATCGTCGGGTTCATGGCTGCGCTCCTGATTCTCGTCATCGTCGCCTTGCCGTTGATCAAGTGGATCCGTCGTCGCAGCCGAATGCGACGCCTCGCTGACGGCGACGTCTCTGCGGCGTGGGAGGAGATCGTCGTTCGGCTCACCGACTTTTCCGAGGAGCCCGATCCGGCGTCGACGCCGGATGAGTTGGCGGCGCGGGTTGACGCGGCGATGGTGCCCCTTGCCACCGTCTACACCCGGTCGGTCTACGGAGGCACCGACACCGTATCAGATGAACAGGTCGAGACCGCACGCCGGTCGATGGAGTTGACGGGCGAGCGTCTCACGACTCGGTACTCCCCCATGGAGCGCACGCGGTCGTTGTACCGATTGGGTTCGCTCCGGAGACGGTTCCGGCGGTAGATCCCGATGACGGCGGTACGTAGTACGTAATACGGAATACGCACTACGTACGGTCCTTCTGTCTGCTGCTCCCAGTTCTCACCGGCGCGACTCGTCTCCGACGTGCCGCGCCTCAGCCGTTCGCTTCGTCGACCTCCGAGAGGACATCGTCTTCAACGAACCGAAGCATTTCGAGGAACTGCGACCGATCGAGTTCGAACAGGGAGACATCCTCTTCAACGGACTGGGTGATGTCGTTGATCGCGACGAAGAACGCAAGCTGCCCCTGCCGCAGAGCGTCGAGGATCTCTTCCTCATCAACGGCGACGGCGAAGATCGAATCACCGTCGGTGACGAGCCGGATCTCGGAGAGGTGGTTCTCCATGTCGCCGGTCCGACGGAGGTAGTCCCATGCACGGCGGACCCGCTGGATCGACATCCCGTTGTCGAGCAGGCTCCTCACGACCCTCAGAGCGACGAGGTCACGAAATGAGTAGAGGCGGCGCCGACCCGGTCGACCGCCGGTCTGCTGGAGGGAGGGCTGTACCAGAGCCACCTTGTCCCAGTAGCGAAGTTGATGAGGCGTGCAGCCCGTCAAACGAGTCGCTTGCTGAGCGGTGAAT
The DNA here is from genome assembly GCA_048452705.1 of Acidimicrobiia bacterium. GTDB lineage: Bacteria > Actinomycetota > Acidimicrobiia > Spongiisociales > UBA5794 > JAHEEL01. The sequence continues at coordinate 702 of JBLWQS010000155.1, read as the reverse complement.
CCTTCCACGCGTTCTCCCCAAAATTCTCCGACCGCCCGGCCGGCTCGTAAATCCTTGTGCCCCTCGCGGGAGGGTCAATCCTAGCGCTCTCGGCGCCAGCGTTCTCTGACGTCTTCCATCCAGTTTGAGACGGAGAACGAAGCGGTTTTCTCTGCCCTCATGCCACGCATCGTTGTGGCGATAACCGCAGCAGATGCGACCATGACGATGAATCCCAACCCGGCGAGGTAGGAGAAACGCGTGAACGTTCCCAACATGATCGCCAGTCCAACGAAGAAGCCAACTCCGGCGAAGAGCCGGCGCCGCTTGATACGTACGGACAGATCGGCTCTGGCGACCGTCTGCGCGAGTTTGGGATCCTCTGCATAGAGGTTGCGCTCGATCTCTTCGAGGATCTTCTGTTCTCGATCGTCCAGCGCCATTCGGCAAGCCTCCGGGTCGAACCTCTTCGCACCTGCAGTATACCGGTACCCCGCTTTCGCGTAACAGGAGTCTTAGGTCTCCTTGTGATCGCTGCGATCCGGGTCTCGTGGCCGTGGTGCCACTCTCGCAGGCATGACCGCACTCGCTCCGAACCGCTCTCTCACCCCGTCTACGGCGTCGGCGGCAGCATCGGCCCGTTCACGGCCGAGGACCATCTGTCTCGTGCCCTCCACGTCGACCAGGTCGCTCACTGCTACCCCGAGCAGGCGGACGGATCGT